>JAHDHF010000003.1:0-1194 GCA_020631455.1 Saprospiraceae bacterium | reverse complement strand
CGCTTCGTTCAGACAACACCTTCTATCCCTCAGCCGGGCAGCTTTTTAGATATAACTCGGACAAGCGCTGCGAAGTGGTGCGAATGAAATGAGCAGACGCCATAGGCGGCCGAGCGAGCAGCGAGCCACGAAGCATAGCGACCTTTTTCTATTTTTACCCATACTAAATCCTTCCCTTGAAAAAAGGGAAGGACTTAAAAAATGAAATTATCAATTATCAAAAAATAGAAAAAAGATGGCCCATCAATAAGCCACATTTAATACTTAAATACTAGATGTCGATGTTGGCGTACTTGGCATTTGCCTCGATGAAGGCGCGGCGCGGTGGCACTTCGTCGCCCATGAGCATCGAGAAGACGCGATCGCACTCGGCAGCATCTTGGATCGTCACTTGGTGCAGGATGCGCGTGTCAGGATCCATCGTTGTTTCCCAGAGCTGCTCTGCATTCATCTCACCGAGACCTTTGTATCGTTGCGTTTTGATGCTTGATTCGTTAGCGCCTGATGCTTTGTACGCTTCGATGGCTTCTTGGCGCTCCTCGTCATTCCAGCAGTAGCGGAATTTTTTGCCGGCTTTGACCATGTAGAGTGGCGGCGCTGCGATATAGATGTATCCGCTGTCGATGAGTGGACGCATATAGCGAAAAAAGAAGGTCAAAATCAAGGTCACGATGTGGCTACCATCAATATCGGCATCACACATGATGATGATTTTGTGGTAGCGGAGCTTCTCAACATTGAGTGCGCGCTCGCCGTCGACGTCAGTGATCGCGACACCGAGAGCGGTGAAGATATTTTGGATCTCTTCGTTGTCGTAGATGCGGTGTTCGAGCGCTTTTTCGACGTTGAGAATTTTACCACGGAGCGGCAGGATGGCTTGGAAGCCACGGTTGCGACCTTGCTTGGCTGTTCCGCCTGCCGAATCTCCCTCTACGAGATAGATTTCGCATTCGTCAGCATTTTTGGAACTGCAGTCAGAGAGTTTTCCTGGTAGACCGCTGCCCGTCAAGACATTTTTGCGCTGCACCATCTCGCGCGCTTTGCGTGCTGCGTGGCGCGCTTTGGCTGCGAGGATGACTTTGTCGATGATGCGACGTGCGAGCTTCGGATTTTCTTCGAGATAATGAGAGATTGCCTCACCGACGCAGCGACTCACGATACCTGTGACTTCACTGTTTCCGAGTTCGCCTTTGG
>JAHDHF010000253.1 GCA_020631455.1 Saprospiraceae bacterium | reverse complement strand
GCTCGCTTTATGGTCGATGCGACAGTGATCCCAACACTACAAGCTCAAGGAGCAAGTATTATCTCAGGTGTTTATCCAAATCCAGCTACTAGCGTTGCAACCTTCTTCTTTGAAGGTCTCGAATCAGGTAACTACTTTCTTGATGTTTCAAATGTCATTGGACAAACGATCTTAACAAATCAAGTCTCAATCACGAGTCAAAGCCGCCAAGAGTATCAAGTTTCAGTCGAAGATTTGAGTACTGGAACATATTTCTACAGCATCAAAAATCAAGATGGACAAATCCTCAATACTCAAATGATGGTTGTACATAAGCCGTAATATTTGACAAGCTGTCACAAAAAAAGACCATCCAATTTGGATGGTCTTTTTTATTTGCTAGTAGTTGTCTACTAGAAGTTACGCGGGCAGTATTGCGCGCGACGCTCTGGCGGACAGATCTTGTACTGGAGTGCAAGCTCAAGCGAACCATTACGATTTGATGCTGGCTTTAGATCAGAGATATTGACATCATAGCTCAGACCTAGAGCAAACTGCTCGAAGTCAAAGCGAGCGTGTAAAATAGCTGCATCAGCTAATACGCTGCGATCAAACGTATTTGAAATACGTACCCAAGCACCGATCTGAAGTGCCTGATAAGTATCATTGCGCGGATTGCTCAATAAGAATTTGACTGCTGTACCTGCATTGATTTCCATAGAAGGCCCTTGCAAAAGGACAACTGCATTTGGTACGACGCCGAGACGATTACTGAGCATCAACTCAGCACCACCGTGAATCGTGAATTTACTGTACAAAGATTCATTCTCAGTCGAGAGGAATGATTGATTTGCACGATTGAGGTGATTGAATGCAAGACCAAAGTAGAGGCTATTGTCTTCGTCAAATGTGTTGAAGTACATCAATCCTGCTGCCATATCGAGGAAGATATAGTTGTCGAGATCAAAAGTCTCATTGCTTGGGAGGCTAGGATCATAGCTGCTGCCACCATCCCACTGATTACCGTAGTAAAGTGCGAGGAGGTCGACGCTGCGCTGAGCGACACCTAGATCTGCACCAACAGAAATGAAGTGCGAGGACGTACGACTGCCCCCGAGGCGCTTAGCATACGAGCCAGAGAGTTTTCCTTTGAGTGTACCGAAGCTTGAAGAACCAACTTGATCGCCCCAAAACTGAGCACCAAATCCAAAGTAATCGTAGCGGCCGACTGGCTGGCGCATATCAAATCCGACAGCATACGTACGATACGCATCAGAGCGGAGTACACTTGACCACTGGTTGCGATAATTTGCAGTGACGCGCATCTTACAGTTCATCACGCCTGTCATCGCTGGGTTTAATGTCATAGGCGACATATAAAACTGCGAGAAATGAATGTCTTGAGCAGAAATCGTCACAGACATTGCGATCACACAGCAAACCGTCAAAAAGAGTTTTGTTGCTTTCATGCGGGTTGAGTTTTGAGGGTTAGACACCAAAACGGATCGTTAAGATAGTCTTTTTGAATTCTTCTTTTGTTAAAAATTTGGACAAAATGCGTTCTGATAAAATTTAACGTGCTTTTCAGCGGTTTTGGTACTTCAACATTGCAAAAAGCTTTACAGAAGCAAGTTGAATATTAATGAGCCATCCGCCACTCGCTATACTCGTGTCGGTCGCTATGCTTCGTGGCTCGCTATTCGCTCGGCCTCAGCGCACTGCTATCGCAGTTTCTGAGTCTGCTCCTTACAGTCGCACCACTTCGCAGCGCTTGTCCGTCCATCCTCTGCACGCAAGCGTGCTTTCCCCCGCCAGCGGGGGATTTTATTGGATGAGGGATAGGAGC
>JAHDHF010000089.1 GCA_020631455.1 Saprospiraceae bacterium | reverse complement strand
TGGCTTTGAGACGCTCTGCCATGCAGCCAAGTACGCCGACGAGTGTTCCTGGTTTACGTTTTTTGACACGATCAAATTCTGTCAAGCGCTTGCGCACAGTGTCCTCCGCACGCTCACGGATTGAGCATGTATTGATCAAGATCAGGTCAGCTTCATCCATCACTTTGGTAGGGTGATAGTTGACTTCATTGAGGATAGAAGCGACGATTTCGCTATCGCTAAAATTCATCTGGCAGCCATAGCTCTCGATATAAAATCGCTTCGCATCAGCTGGTATTTCTGTTGTGCTTTGCGCATAGGCTTCGCCTTGGCGGCCTTCGAGCAATTCGTTTTTGTAGAGACTGTGTTCTGTCATGACATTCTGATCAAGACCGCAAAGATACAAGAGATAAGATGCTTGATTGAATAGAATGAGTATGGGCCATCCCTTGCGCTCATTTCATATCGCGCTTCGGGTCGCTAGGCTTCGTGGCTCGCTGTCCGCTCGGCCGCCTACGGCGTCCGCTCCCTTTGGTCGCGCCACTTCGCAGCGCTTGTCCATCAGTTTTACTTGTGGTTGGTTTGAACTTCTAAAACATACTAGCCGTTTTAAAGTATGTGAACACAATCAATTTATCAGAATATTCGTTTTACTCATTTTTCACTCAGCATTCTCTGCTTGATAATGTTGGTCTGTTTTCAGGATTGGCGAGTCGAATTGCATTTAAAATTATACCAGAACTCGATAAAGTAAATAGTATCGAGTATCTGATAAACAAGAAGCAAATAAATGCTAAACAAATTGCTCAAGCTTTAACAAAAAATACTGTTGCAGAACAAGTTGTACTCAAGCAGCTCAATAAGGCGATTGAAGCAATTCTATCAAAAATTATTTCATTTGGACTTGATCACAGAACTCAATTTTACATTAATCTCGTCAGCATCCAGTCCAATCCGTTTTTAGAATTACTTAGCCAAATTAATTCCTTTGAGCGAACGGATTACAACAAACTCATTGAGACATTGCACTCAATAAAAGAGACAATAAAAAGCATCCGAGAAATAAAAGCAAAAACAGGCGTCAATATTCACTTCACAGTATTGACTCGCCGAACTGTAGACTACATCAATCGCCTTGAAGATTTAATTTATTTGAAATGTAATCATCAATCAGTAGTTGCTTGGCAAAGTATGGTGAATAAACACAATGCCTTTCAAGAATCGCGACATTCAATTAGATTGCTTTTCTCTCGACATATTGACATCCTTGCTTTGCGTATAGTTGAACATACATCATTAAAAGGAGAGGACTATATCGCTGAAAATAGAAATGAATATCTCCAATTTTTATCGAATTCATTTTTAGGAGGAAGTATTATTGCGCTTTTTGCGCTACTAAAAATATTTGTCGATAGTTATGAGTTTATGCCGCTTAGAAATGCTGTTTTGTTTAGTTTGAATTATTCGATTTGTTTTGTAATTGTTAAGATGCTCGGCGGAATTATCGCGACCAAGCAGCCTGCTATGACTGCTTCTACTATTGCAAAGCAAATTGACAAAAACAACAACCTCAAGATTGACTCCATTTTTGAGATCATTCTTGTCATTAAAAAAGTCATCAGAAGTCAGTTTATCTCGCTCGTCGGTAATTTTTCTATGGCATTTCTCGTAGCAGCTTTGCTCTCTGCTGGAATGTTGTATTTCGATTCATTTGACTCATATCAATTTGTTAAACCTGATTATCTCGTATCGCAAATCCAACCCTCATTTTCGCTTGTGATGTATGCAGCTACTGCTGGTGTATTTTTGGCTTCGGCTGGATTAATCTCTGGATATTTTAATAATAAAATCCTCGACTCGAATATCTATATGAGAATTAAAAACTCGAAATTCTTTTTGAAGAGTGAGTTCCTTGCAACTGTATTTACAGACAAGCTTAACAAACACACAGGCAATATCGCACTTGGTATTTTACTGGGCTCTGCTTTTTTGCTTTCGTATCTGATTCCTTTTTCAGTAGACATCCGACATATTGCATTTAGTTCTGCATACTTTGGATATGCAGCCATGCACGGTGACTTTGAAAATCACGTTCTATTTAATTGTTTTTTAGGCGTTTGTATTATTGGATTAACAAATTTTCTGACAAGTTTTTCTATTACACTTCTTCTTGCTATTAAATCAAGGGGCGGGACATTTGCACTTATATCGACGCTCATTTTTCATTCTTTTAAGGACTTTTTAAAAAGTCCAATATCGTATTTTATGTTTACGCACATTGATGAGTCAAAAGAAGCTAAGGCAGCTGAGTTGTGAGTTCATTTTTTTTGATGTAGTGATAGTAGTCAGTGCGTCCCGACTTCTTAGGAGAACAGCAGACAGCCGTAGGCTGGCCGAGCGAATAGCGAGCTGCCGCATAGCCCGCCGCCGACTTGTCCCGATAGCGAAGCCCGATTCTCTGGCGGAGCGTATCGGGAACAAAATGAGGCGGACGCCCCAAAGTATTTAATTCAAATAAAAACGGGCGACATGCATTTGCACATCGCCCGTTGATCATTGCTCTTTGAGCAATTGTGGTATTAATACTTCATCGCACGGATGACTGCTGACTTGTCGCCATCTGTCAAACGGATAATGTAAACGCCTGAAGCGACATCAGTCAAATCGATCATGCGTGTCGCTGAACCGCTGACGCCTGACCAGATTTCTGTGCTCAAGACTTGACCTACTGTATTGTAGATTTCGATATTGAGGTCGAGGCTGCTTGATGTCTCAAGTGAGAGCATAAAGTTGCCGTTGCTTGGGTTTGGACTCAAGGCAATTTCTGCAAGACCTTCGATATTGTTTGTCGCAACGCCAGTGGTAACTGTAATCGTCGAAGTAGAAGACGACGTACAACCATTGCCATCTGTAGTCGTCAATGTGACTGTGTACGTACCAGCTGCTGTATATGTATGCGATGGGTTTTGCATGTTGCTGCTATTGCCATCACCAAAATCCCAGAACCATGATGTCGCACCTGTGCTTCCATCAGTGAAATTGACTGTACCTGACAAGCTGAGATCTACTGCTGTTGTACTTGGCGTAAATGCAGATGTAACGCTTGATCCTGCTACGGTCACATTCGCTGTCAACGAGCATCCACCTGCATCTGTAACTGTGACTGTATGAGCTCCCGCTGATAAGCTTGTTGCTGTAGCATTTGCTTCGCCATTGTCCCATAGATATGTAAATGGAGCTGCTCCGCCTGTGACATTTGCAGAAGCTGATCCTGACGCTGTGCCATTACAAGCGATACCTGTCGCAGCAGCAGTAAATGCCGTAGGGCCAGCTGAGATATTGACAGCATTTGTATAGTTGTATGTATCTGTACCAAATGCATTTGTAACTGTCAGTGTCGCGCTATACGTGCCAGCTCCACTGTATGTGACAGTTGGATTTTGCATTGTGCTTGTAGCTGGTGTACCACCTGGAAAAGTCCAAGCCCATGATGTAGGTCCACCAGAGCTGTTGTCATTGTATGTTACGCTAAGCATCTCACAGCCTGTAACAGACTGGGTAGAGGAAGCATTGGCTACTGGTGGAGCATTCGCTACTGTACCATAGAGGTTGATATTATCTAGGTAAAGGTTGTTTTGATAGTCATTGACTGTCTCAAAGACAATTGAGACGTTTGTTTGGCCGATAAATGCTGACAAATCAATGGATGGACAAACTGGTGTACCGCCGACACACCAATCAGTTGTGCTGCCTGGTGTAAATGCAGATGTATTGTACGCACCTGCAGTAGAGAAGTTTTCAGAGCCATCTTCACCACCTGCCCAAACGAGTGTAATACCGCACTCATCTCTGACATAGACATTGAGTGAATCTGTACCATTATTCCAAGTTGAGCTGTATGATTGGTACGCATATTCAAAATCAAGCGTCACAGTAGAGTAACCAGAAAGGTCAAGTCCAGGAGATTGGATTTGATCTTTAGAACCAGGGCTGTTGTAATTGTAGTGGTCAATCCAAAGCGATGTGTTTCCTGGAGCGGTACCATTCGTAGCTGTAGTAAAGTCCCATGTATCTGCATTGTCTGGATTGATGAGTGTCCAGCCATTCGTAGCAAGTGAGCCGCTCTCAAAACCTTCAGTAAATGGTAGTGCGTTTCCGACAACTGCTCCTGGTGTAATGACTGTAATGTATCCAGTTTTTGTCTCAGTAGTTGATCCAATTGCATTTGTAGCAGTCAAAGAAACTGCATACGTACCAGGCGCTGAATACGTGACAGTTGGATTTTGCATTGTGCTTGTAGCTGGCGTGCCACCTGTAAATGTCCAACTCCAACTTGTGATTGCTGGATTAGCTCCTGAGGCATCGCTGAAATTGACTGTGAGTGGACCGCAACCAGAGACAACATCAGCTGCGAAGTTTGTATTCGGAGCAGCAGGTGTGATGTTACATACTGTTGAGTTGACAAGCTCCATACGACGAGGGCTGTTCATCATGACAGCTTGCATACGGACTTTCTGATCTTCTGTGAAGATGTTCATGCACTGATCATCTGAGTAGTCCATGTAGTTTTCGACTTGATCAGCAGAACCACAACTTGTACTATTTGGGCAGCCATAGTTTGCGCCATCTGCTTCAGGAGTATCAGCACAGAAATCATCAACTCCGCAACCGCCGTCGCCCCAAATGTGGCGGAGACCTAAGCAGTGTCCGACTTCGTGTGTTGCTGTACGACCATAACCATACGTTGCATCAAGTGTAAAAGTGCCATCATCAAGATCACGAGTACCGAAGTAGTTGTAACCAATCACAACGCCATCCGTGTTTGCAGCACCGCCGTTTGCAGGCATTCCACCTAGACCAGAGTTGGATGGAAATTGAGCATAACCAAGAAGGCCTCCACCGAGGTTGAGTACCCACATGTTGAAATACTGTGTCGGATCCCACGACGTGGCAGGTTTTACGGTGTTATCAATCGTTGTTGAAGAGCTCCACGAAGCTGTACCAAGATCAACGCGATTGATTCCATTTGTTGGATTTCCACTCGGATCTACTGCAGCCAAACAAAACTCAATCTCAGAATCAGCACCGACGGGATTAGTGTTGTACCCTGGAGTACCGATCATTTTCCGGAAGTCTTGGTTTAAGACTGTAATCTGAGAAAGAACCTGTGCATCGCTGATATTTTCATTTGATCCAACCGCGTCACCATTATGGATAACGTGAACGACTGTAGGAATTGTGATGACAGCAGGAACACGATTAGGGTTCATCTTGATGTCAGCAATCTTTTCAGCGATCCATGACTCAAACTCAGCATCGGAAGCAATCTTTGGATCTTTTGCTTTTCGCCATTCGTGCATATCGACTGTGGCACAACGTTCATCAAACGTCATTTTAGATTGAGAATATCCAATTGCAGAGAACGCAAACAAGGCAATCAGAATAAAAGTGTATCGAATTTGTAACATGGCAGATTTTAAATTTGGAATGTGATTTTTCGAGGCATTAAATTTCGGTTAAAAATATCGATTCTCATAATAGACTCCAAGTCAACCCAAAGTTATGTCTCTTTGAAGACATACTGAGTTCTACAACTCATCATTCAGCAAGGCCACATCAGCATGACATTGATCAAAAAATTGATCTCGAGCACCCAAACTTCCTTCTTCACTCAGCGATTGGGATCGATCTCGAAGACTCAGCAACCAAGCTTCGGTATGCATACTAAATTGCTCATCTTCAGTTTGCAGCATATTCAAACCAGCTTGCAAAAGGTATGTTTTGACTCGCTTATGCGTTCGTAAATGCAATATATTTTGTAGAATTCCGCTTTCGTGCACGAAGAGATGGTAATTTTCTTTGACAGGCAGATACAATTCAGGTTGAAATTTTCGCGATTCAGCCGCTTGCATTTGAGCATGATCGATCATGCTGTGGAGTGCAGTGAGCACTTTTCTGAGATCCGATTCATAGCGAAACCAACCTTCGCGTATCGCCTGAGCGAGCTGCATGATGAGCGAGCGAAACGCATCTGTCCGCACAATTTCGATGCTCGGGATTTTTGTGTAGTTCCACCAGATGCGATGACCGAGCTTGAGCAAATTCATGTCAAGCGCCTCGATAATAAACGGCCGCTCACGAAAACTCTCGATACCATACACTTGCCTACCCCAGAAATACAACTTAAAGGCAGCCAACTCCGGAAACTGAAACAACCAAAACACAGGCAAATCACGCGCAGCATAGACAAGTCGACGGTCGCCATATCGCTCCATTGATTCAAGCTCTTTGAGCAATCGCCCGAAGTAATCTCTCAACGAAAACAAGTCATACCCAACGCCCGAATACCCAAATTCAAGTCGCCGACCGTTTTCAGTACTAGCGAGTAGCATTTGCGATTCTGCGTAAGACAATTCGCGACCACCCCGTACGAGCCGCATTGCCTCTGACAGTGATAGCTCGAGTCGCTCTGCTACAAGCGCCTCAACACTTGCATGAGAATCAAGGTCGAGTTTGAGTTTCTCAAAAAATTCCGCCTGCCAGTTGCGCGAGCTGCTCATTAATCACGTGTATAAAACCGTAGACCGCCACCAAACACCCAACCTGATTTATCACGTCGAGTCGTCACCTTGACCCACGGCTCGATCTGCTCACGACCATTAAGCCTGATCGACTGCGTACGAGCAGAACGCTCACCGGAATAGCGCACAGATTCATCCAACAAGAGATAATCAACCACAGCAGCATTCAGATTGGGCAGAGCGCGCACCTTCAAACTATCGACCTGTGCATAGGCAAGCGCTACGACAGAATTTTGATCAGATGGAGCAGCCACTTGCTCAATATCAGGACAAGGCTGCACACTTCGATCAGCAGTACACGATCGTACAAGCCAAACACAAAATAAAGCAGCAAAAACACCGACCAAAACCCACTCGGCACGGCTCAACTTCAATTGATCCAATAGCGACATATTAGCTACAAGGTACACAAGCCCCATATTTTTATTCCGAAATTCATATTGGACATGGGCCATCCGCTTCACTTCGTTCAGCGGTCGCTATGCTTCGTGGCTCGCTCTTCGCTCGGCCTCAGCAGAGCTGAGTCTGCTCCCTTTGGTCGCACCACTTCGCAGCGCTTGTCCGATTCTGCTTGATACATTTGTGTACACTATGGCGCGACGCAGAGAACTCTACGGAATTGGAATCGATTGGCTCAACGCATTCGTGAGTCGCAATAATGATGTCGATGGCTACTGGGGCATTGCGATGCTCCGCGAATCAATGCACAAACACAAAATCGAAACACTTCAAATTGATGTATCAAAACCTTCGATAGAAGTTGACGATCAGCTTTTCGAAAACATGCTGCTTTCATACTGGGAGTTATGGCGCACACTCATCGTCAATCGTGGCTTGCGACTCGGCTATGTAAAAGCTTCGCAACTCACCATCACAAGTAAGCAATTAGAGAATTTATTAATTGATAGTAAAGAGCCGCTTGAGATGATTTGTCAGCTTGATATTACAAGTGACTTAAAGACGCATTATCAAATCAAACAATCAATTCTTTGTCGTCGCCACAATAGAAATACTGATATCCGAAGCGGACGAATTAAATAAAATCAATTGATCTATTTTTCGGCTGAGGGATAGTAGGCAGCACGAGCGGAGCGAGTGGATTTTTTTGCTTGTATTGTTAATAGAAAAAAGTGAAACGAATATCCACCCCCAGCGCGCTTTTGCACGCTCTCCCCCGCCAGCGAGGGATTCGATTGTCAAGCAAAAAAAGCTAGGTACCGTACTGCCGGATAGCCCGACCGCAAGCTTTAGCGAGCGGGCAGCCCCGTATTATTCTCCTATAATTTCTCTTTGAGATATTGTGCCGTGAAGCCCTTGTTGTGCTTGACGAGTGCTTCAGGCGTTCCTTGGAATACGAGGTAGCCGCCTTCGTCGCCGCCCTCTGGGCCGAGGTCGATGATCGTGTCTGCGCATTTGATGACGTCTAGATTGTGCTCGACGACGATGACGCTGTGTCCGCGCTCGATGAGTGCATTGAGGGAAGTGAGCAGCTTGCGGATGTCATGAAAATGTAATCCTGTCGTCGGCTCATCAAAGATGAAGACAATGTGCCCTTTGGTCAAACCTTGACCAAGGAAGCTAGCAAGTTTGACGCGCTGGGCTTCGCCGCCGCTCAGAGTCGTCGCGCTCTGCCCGAGTGTCACGTAGCCGAGTCCGACATCTTGGAGCGGCTGGAGCTTGTCGATGATGTCTCGATGGCCTTCAAAAAAGTCGAGCGCTTCGTCAATGCTCAAGCCTAGGACTTGAGAGATATTTTTGTCCTTGTATCGCACATCGAGCACTTCGCGCTTAAAGCGTTGTCCTTCACACTCTTCGCAGGTCAAGCGGACATCTGCTAGAAATTGCATTTCGACAACGATCTCACCTTCGCCTTTGCAGGCGTCGCAGCGACCGCCTTCGACATTGAAGCTGAAATGCTTGGTCGCAAAGCCTTTGATCTTGGAAAGTTGCTGCTCAGCGTAAAGCTTGCGGATGCCGTCGTAGGCTTTGACGTAGGTGACAGGATTGGAGCGTGACGAGCGACCGATTGGTTTTTGATTGATCATCTCGACTCGCGAGACGATCTTGAGATCACCTGTCATTGACGCATGTGTGCCAGGCGTTTGTCGCGTGGATTCGCCGAGATGGCGCAGCAGCGCAGGATGAAAAATATCCTTAACGAGCGTACTCTTGCCGCTTCCGCTCACACCTGTCACGACGACAAGCTGCCCAAGTGGAATATTGACATCAATGCTCTTGAGGTTGTGTTGAGCAGCTTGCTTGATCGTGATGCTGTTGACGACTTTTCGCCGCGTTTTTGGAACGTCGATTTTGAGTCGCTCATCCAAATACTGTGCGGTCAAGCTGTCTGGAGCTTTTGCTTGAATCTCGTCCGATGGTCCAGCGAAAATGACTTCGCCACCATGCAATCCTGCTGCTGGCCCCATATCGACAAGATAATCTGCTTGGCGAATTACGTCTTCTTCGTGCTCGACGACGATGACTGTATTGCCAAGGTCGCGTAGACCTTTGAGGACGGCGATCAGGCGCTCTGTATCGCGCGGATGCAATCCAATACTTGGTTCATCAAGTATATAGAGCGAGCTTGTAAGATTGCTACCGAGCATTCTTGTCAGGTTGATGCGCTGCGTCTCGCCGCCCGAAAGCGTAGACGAGACACGATTAAGCGTCAAGTATGTCAAACCGACTTGTTGCATCGTGTCGAGGCGGCTTTTTATCTCAAGCAAAAGTCGCTCTGCGATAGCAGAATCATGTTCGCTCAAATCAAGTGAATCAAAAAACTCAATTAACTCAGAAATCGGAATGTCTACGAGATCAGCAATCGTTTTCTCCTGAATAAAAACATACATCGCTTCTTTTCGGAGTCGGCCGCCATCACACATATCGCAAGTCGTGCGTCCGCGATAGCGCGCGAGCATGACTCGATTTTGGATTTTGTAGAGCTTGGCTTGAAGCGCAGCGAAGTACGCATTGATCCCCGAAAATGACTTCGATCCGTCCCAGAGTATTTTGCGCTGTGCCTTGGTGAGTTGCGCATATGGTTTGTGGATCGGTAATTTTTCTGCTTCGGCATTTAGCAAGACTTCCTGCAGCCAATTATTTGCTTTTTCACCTCGCCAAGCGACGATTGCGCCTTCAGCAATTGACTTCGATTTGTCTGGGATGACTTTATTTTCATCTATACCGACGACTTTTCCATAGCCTTCGCACTTTGCACAAGCGCCGTAAGGATTATTGAAATTAAAAAGCTGCGGAGTTGGATCTTCGAATGTAATTCCGTCTAATTCGAAGCGATTATTGAATGAAAGCTGCTCTTGGCCAATGATGTCAAGCACGGCTTCTCCTTCGCTTTCGTAAAATGCTGTTTGGATCGAGTCTGCTATTCGTTTGCGATTGTCTTCATCTTCCTTCTTGATGACAAAACGGTCAATCAAGACAAAAACATTATCAGCAAATGGTAAAGACGCATTGTCAATGATGTCTTGAATATCTTCTAGAGCTTCATCTATTATAATACGTGTGTAGCCTTTTTGGAGTAGAAGAGCAAGCTCGTCTTCTACCGAGCGCTCGTATCTCAATACAAGCGGAATGAGCAATTGCACTTTCGTGCCTTCTTCATATCTGTGAATTGCATCGACTACATCAGCTACCGAGTGTCGTCTTACAAGCTGACCACTTTCGGGCGAGATCGTCTTACCGATACGCGCATACAGCATTCGGAGATATTCGTAAATCTCAGTCAATGTCCCGACTGTCGAGCGCGCATTTGATGTCGTGACTTTCTGCTCGATGGCGATCGCTGGAGCAATGCCCGCGATCATATCGACATCAGGTTTTTTCATGCGGCCCAAAAACTGACGCGCATACGACGACAAGCTCTCCACATAGCGGCGCTGTCCTTCGGCGAAAAGCGTATCCATCGTGATCGACGACTTGCCACTACCACTGACTCCAGTCACTACCACAAGCTGATCATACGGGATATCAAGGTCAATATTTTTGAGATTATTGGCTCTTGCACCTTTGATGACTAGTCCTTCAGTCTGCTGTAGATGTGATTCGACAAGTGTAGCAGATGGATCGTCAGAAGAAGTTTTTTGAGGCATAAATGCGTATTCTAGAAGAATTTTTGTGTTAAAACACGTAACCCGAAGGAAAAAATTGCGTTGGTATAGTTATTGAAAACAAAATGTCGTTACCTTAGAGTAACATTCGATTCTCAATTTAGATCACAAGACTTCTCTTATAAGCATAGACTTTACTCGTTCGTTACCTAAACCAATTTCGGTACTCACACCTGTAAATCTGTATTATGCTTCAAGTAAAAGTATTAGATGATCGTGCGCTTATCCAGCTTTACCTTGACGGTCAAGACAAAGCCTTTGAAGAGCTTCTATCGCGCCACAAAGATAAAATTTACACGTCGATTTACTTGTTTGTCAAAGACAGAAGTTTAGCTGACGATATCTTTCAAGATACCTTTATAAAGATCATCAACACGCTGCGTGGTGGTCGATACAATCACGAAGGCAAATTTGGACAATGGGCATCGCGCATTGCATACAATATGTGTGTCGATCAATTCAGAAGAAACAAACGCCGCCCGATCGTATCCCCGACAGAGACATTCGATATTTTTGATATCCTCAAGCAGCCTGGACTCAATGCCGAGCAGCGCATCATGAAAAGCCAGACGCACAAACGTGTCCGCCAACTCATCGACCAGCTTCCTCAAGAGCAGCGCGAAGTTGTCATCCTGCGACACTATGCAGAGTTGAGCTTCAAAGAGATTGCTTCATTGACTCATGTGAGCATCAATACAGCACTCGGCCGCATGCGCTACGCATTGATTAATATCCGAAAAATGGTTTCGGAAAAACAAATACAGCTCCAATAAAAAAAACATAAGTAATGGGCCATCAGCAGCCACATTTTTCAATAGAAAAATGTGGCTGCTGTCGCTATGTTACGCAGCTCGCTATTCGCTCGGCCTCAGCTACGCTGAGTCTGCCTA
>JAHDHF010000088.1:7512-11662 GCA_020631455.1 Saprospiraceae bacterium | reverse complement strand
GCACTCGCTTGCGAGTGGATTTCTATTTTTACTAGCAGGGGGCTTCAGCCTCGTGCTAGTAAAATGAAAGCTAGGCTACCGTACTGCGTATAGCCCGACCTGCAGTGAGCGTAGCGAACGAAAGGGCAGCCCATAATCATCAACCAAACAAACAATTGCCTGTCACAACTACAGTAGTTTTTTCTCTTGAATTGTTGTTTATTCTGAAAAAGAATTTTGTTAAGTCACAAATTCATTGCACCTTGGTGGCGTAGTTGGTTAGTATCCACTACAACATGGTTTTGGTGAATTAATTAGCCGTCGCAACGTAACCCCTGCGGCGGCTTTTTATTTGCCTACAAAATTGAACGGTGTAATTGCTTTGAGCTCAGCTTTTATGGCTTGGTTGACATCGAGCGTTTCGATAAATGTATGTAGCGAATCTTGTGTAATTGTCGTGTTTTGCCGAGTGAGTGCTTTAAGAGCTTCGTACGGCTTTGGATAGCCCTCACGCCGTAGTATTGTTTGGATTGCTTCGGCACAGACTGCCCAATTTTGATCGAGATCTTGATCGATTGCTGCTTGATTGAGCAATAATTTACCGAGACCTTTTTGCATGGACTGGATCGCGATACTCAAATGAGCTAATGGTACGCCTAGATTACGCAGTACAGTACTGTCTGTCAGATCACGTTGTAGGCGGCTAATCGGTAATTTATGCGCAAGATGCTCACATAAAGCGATGCAAATCCCGAGATTACCTTCTGCATTTTCGAAGTCAATAGGGTTGACTTTGTGTGGCATAGCAGAAGAGCCGACTTCTCCAGCTTTGATTTTTTGCTTGAAATACTCCATCGAGATATACGTCCAAATGTCACGACATAAGTCAATACAAATTGTCGAAAAGCGACTCATTATATGACAATATTCTGCTAGAGTATCGTAGTGATCAATCTGTGTTGTCGGGAATAAACGTGTCAATCCAAGTTTTTGATTGACAAATTCTGCAGCGAATGAATGCCAGTCAACATCAGGATAAGCCACATAATGAGCATTCATATTTCCGGTCGCTCCTCCAAATTTTGCTCCGTAGGTTACTGAATTAAGCTGCTCGACTTGGCGTTGAAGTCGTACAAGAAAAACCTGTAATTCTTTGCCGAGCCGAGTCGGCGAGGCAGGCTGCCCATGTGTTTTGGCGAGCATCGGTATATCGCTCCATTCATCACAGAGCGCAGAAAATTGCTCAAGAAAACTCTCAATGAGCGGTGAGAGAGAAGATTGTGTTGCTTCTTTAAGCAAGAGTGGTGTTGCAGTATTATTGACATCTTGTGATGTCAGCCCAAAGTGGATGAATTCGAGTATTGGTTGAAACCCTGCCTGCTCAGCTTTAGTTTTAAGATAATATTCGACTGCTTTAACATCATGGTTTGTCGTTCGTTCTATTTCTTTGATTTGAGCAGCTTCTTGCTCATCAAATGCATCTATAACTTGTGTTGACCATCTTTGCAGTTCTTGATCGTCATAAGTGATATCTATTGCTTGATGCTTCAACAGCATATTCAAATACTCAAGCTCTATTCTGACTCGATATTTGATTAAACCAAATTCAGAAAAATACTGACGTAGTGAAGATACTTTCTTTGAATATCGGCCATCAATTGGCGAAATCGCAACAAGTGAAAAATTCTGCTCCATGGAGCACAAAAGTACTTCTGCTTGTGCTGCTTGTTTGTGCAGTTTTCCACCATGTGGAAGCTCAGATTACAGTACGAGGTTCTGTGTCTGGTGGCGATGATATTTATGTTGCTGTTTTTGATCAAGATGCAACAGATATAATTCCATCATCACAAGGTCGATACTCAGTCAGCTTACAATCTGATGAAGCGTATATTCTCGTTTTTTTTGGTAACAATGTTTTTCCAAAGACAGTGTGCGTCAGTACTTCTGATGCTCAAGCAGGAATAACAAAAATGAATATTCAGCTGAATTCTCATACAGGACGGGTGTCTGAGTCTGATATTGTCCCGAAACAATTATTAAAACCATCCGAGAAATCAAGTTTGCAAAAATTTGATCTTGACAAAATAGAAGATAAACCTGCATTTGGTAAATCGATTATTAAAGCTGGTTCGACAATAAGCAATTACTACAAAACGAAAAAGCTACCTCAGAAAAAAGCGCCTAAAGAAAGGCGAATGTCTTCTATGCAATCGAAAAGCTCGGCGCATCAACTTGGCGAACAGGCATACCAACTCATGATGCAGAAGCGAACGCTAGAAGATCGTTTAAAAACAGCTCGTCAAGCAAATACTAGTGGTGATGATCTTGCTTCGTGCAAAGCAGCTCAACTTGTACTTGTATTGAAGCGCGATATTGAACAGCATATTTTTGAGATTGCGAAACGAAAACGTCAACAGGACTATATCAAATATCAGTATGCAATTGGGCAAGGAAAATTTCCATCAAAATCAACATTAAAAAAAGCAGATGCCGCAATAGCACTAGCAGAAGAGAATTATGTTATCGCAAAATTGGAAGCCGCAAATAAAACATCGGATTGCTGGGAAATTGATTTATTAAATGTAGAAAAACATGGACAGGATGAATACGCTCAAATCCAAAGGCGAGTAAAAATTAGCACGACTCGTCTCAAGCAACAAAAAGAGCGTTCTATGCTTTTGAATAAGCGATACAATAATAAAGCAATGAAGCTGCCTGATACACGAGATCGACTTGTCGAAATGGCGAATGCTCAAAAGCATGCTTCTGAAGTAGCTAAAGCAAATTTGTATATGGCAGAAAATGTGCTTGAACAATTAACTGCTGAGGTACAATTTAAAAACGGTCCTCAAGAATCTGTTAGAAAACAGCAAATCCGCGTAGATGATTTACGTGAGCGCGCATTTCAAGCAGAAATGGCATGGCTTGAGCATTTGTGGAATTTGAGAGAAAAAGCTGAGGATGAAGAAAAAGTTGAAACACTTTTTGCTGAGAAAAGTGATCTCATTGAAATCCGTGAGCCTGAGATTATCGTCGCGAAAGTTGAGCGCCCAAAACCAATTCCACGTCCAAGACCAGCTCCAAAGCCCGAACCAAAACCAGAGCCCAAGCCTGATCTGAAACCTGAACCAAACCCAGAGCCTCCAATAAAAACTGGACCAGAACCAACGAATGAAGAGATACTTGCTCTTTTCTCTTATAGAGAATTTACGGATACTCGTGGTGATGTTGAATTATTGACAATTCAATCTGATTCTTATGAGTCTATTCTACAAGTTGATAAAAAAGGAAAAAAGAAAAGAACGTATCTTAAAAACGGAAAGCCGATTACCGGTTTAACGCATAAATTTGAAATTCAACGCCGTACCAAAGATCTTGTCGATCAAATACGCGATACAAAAAGGCGACAAGAATTACTGAGATTAATCGATGAGAAAATTGACCCTAAATAAATGAGTGAAGTACGTTCTATTGGTGTTATGACTTCTGGGGGTGATGCCCCAGGTATGAATGCTTGTGTGCGCGCTGTAGTAAAAGCTGCTGCGGCTCAAAAATTGTTATGCTATGGTATTTCTTCTGGTTATGAAGGCATGATCAATGGTGATATAGAATTGCTTACTCCGCCTGATGTTGCCAATATCATACATAGAGGTGGTACAATTTTACGTACAGCTCGTAGTCAAGAATTTAGATCAAAATCAGGTCGTAAAAAAGCCTATGAACAACTCAAGTCTTTCGGAATTGATGCTGTTGTATTAATTGGAGGAAACGGAACGTTCACTGGTGCGACTATTTTTAAGAATGAATTTCCCGATATCACATTTATTGGGCTGCCAGGAACCATTGATAATGATTTATTCGGTACTGATTTTACAATTGGATTTGATACAGCAGTCAATACTGCAGTCGAAGCTGTAGATCGCATTCGTGATACAGCTGATTCGCATGGCCGCTTATTCTTTGTAGAAGTCATGGGGCGGGATAGCGGTTTCATTGCCTTGCATACAGCATTAGCAAGTGGAGCAAGTTTAGTTATGATGCCGGAGACATCAATTGATGTTTCTGATTTAATTCAAACATTAGAACGAGAACGCCTTCGGAAAAAATTATTTAATATCGTCATCGTAGCCGAAGGGAATCAAAATGGAAATGCGTTTGAACTTGCCGAACG
>JAHDHF010000088.1:0-7412 GCA_020631455.1 Saprospiraceae bacterium | reverse complement strand
TCAGTTTCAATTCAAAAAAGGTCAACAGATCGCTTTCAATGGTCGATTGTCTAGGCCATTTCATCCTACGTTTCCATTTGAGTTTGATTACAAATCGTATTTAAATAAGCAAGGAGTTACAGCAAGTGCTTATACAAGTGCCAATAAAGTAATTCTCCTTGATGCAAGCTCTAGTTTGTCTGCGATAGCTTATGCTTCACAGCTCCAAAAGTCGGCTGTATACTCATTGCGAAAGTACATTTCAACTGATCGGGAGCGCGAAGTAGCTGAAGCACTTGTGCTAGGGTACAAAGAAGACCTCAGTCAAGAAACACGCAACTCGTATCAAGCCACAGGTGCAATGCATGTTCTAGCAGTTTCGGGCTTGCATGTTGGTATTGTTGCACTTATTTTAAGATGGCTGATTGGACTTATTCCACTTTTGCCATTGCGTTTACGTTGGTTGAATTGTGTGCCTGTAATTATTGGAATTTGGATGTTTGCTTTTTTGACAGGGGCATCTCCTTCAGTACTACGAGCCGCTACAATGTTTAGTTTTTTAATGATCGGTCTTGAGTTAAAACGACCAACGAGTGTTTACAATACATTAGCAGCGAGTGCATTGCTTTTATTAATTATTGATCCTTCTCTTATTTTTCAACTTGGCTTTCAATTATCGTATTTAGCTGTTTTAGGCATTGTGACGTTTCAACCATATTTCCAATCATTTTACAGGCCGAAAACAAAAATTGGAATGTACGTTTGGTCATTAATGACTGTATCACTCGCCGCACAAATGACCACCTTGCCTTTGAGTATGTATGTATTTCACTCGACATCTTCTATGTTTTGGCTTTCAGGTTTAATCGTTATTCCATCTGCTACGATTATACTTATTCTTGGCTTATTGACGATTTTGTTTTCTGGTATTCCTCTACTTGCTCAATGGCTTGGCTTAGCTTTAGAAAAAGTGCTATGGATGGTCAATAGTGGGATTTATGGACTCGCACAATTACCTTCTGCTCAAATAGAACATTTGTATTGTACACTTCCTCAAATGTGTGTTTTATATGCTGCCATTGGATGCTTTGGAGTTTATGTTTTTAAGAAAACAAAAGCTGCTTTTTACATTGCATTGGCGTTTTTATTTTGCGGAATTACTTGGATAAGCATCGATACTATATCTCGATATACTTCGAATAATGTTGTTGCTTTTTCATCTCATAATTCCACCTCAGTTTTTATAAGTCAAAATCAACATGCTTCAATTTTTCAGATTGGAGATTCACTCACAAGCAGAGATCAACAAACATTTGATAATTTAAATGGCTACTTCGGGACAAGAATTAATTCTGTTCAGATGATTCCAAATGGTTTAACTCACCTTAAGCTTAGTGAATATTCAATTGGTTTCGCAAATGGGTTTTCAAAAGCAGCCAATAATGCTGATCTTATGATTATTTCTTCGTGCAAAAAGAAATTTCAAAAATCCGATTTTGTAAATACTCGCGAACTTCTACTTGGTCATGGTAATTATAAGAGAGTTAAACAATCAATTTTCGATTTGCAAAGTGATCGCCTAAGTGTAAGAGCGCTGCAATGGCAGCCAAAATATCATCATACATTTTAAACTTCGGATATGTCAGATTTAATGTTTAGAGATTTAATGCAGCGCAATAAAGAGCTGTGGGATAAATGGACACCACTTCATGTAGAATCTGACTTTTATTCTCATCAAGATTTTATTGATGGTAAGCAAACATTGCATCAAACAGAACTTGATTTAGTTGGAAATGTAGAAGGGAAATCTCTCATGCATTTGCAATGTCATTTTGGACAAGATACCTTGAGTTGGGCTCGTTTAGGGGCGCAAGTAACTGGAGTGGACATTTCGCCAGAGGCAATAAAAGTCGCTAAGAAGGCGGCAAGTATTTTAAATCTCGATGCCCAATTTGTGTGCTGTAATGTTCTGGATGCTGTAGAGTATGTCGAAGGCGATTTTGATATTGTATTTTCTTCTTATGGCACAATTATTTGGCTGCCAAATCTTAAACCTTGGGCTAGTATGATTGCTCAAAAATTAAAGAAGGGTGGCAAATTTGTTATTGTCGAATTTCATCCGCTTTGGTCTATGTTTGATGAAGATATGACCAAATTTGAAGTGCCATATTTTAATTCTGGAGCACCACAATCTTTTGAAGTCAAAGAAGGCTCGTATGCATCTCCTACAGGCGAAGTCAATCTCGAAGAACATGTTTGGTCGCATACATTAAGTGATATTTATTCTGCTTTGCAAAGAGCGGGATTAACTATCGAGAGTTTTAAAGAATATCCATACAGCCATTATAATTTATATAAAAATGGTTATGAAGCAGCTTCTGACCAATTCATGATTAAAGATCTCGAACACTGGATTCCGCTTATGTATTCATTCGTAGCACAAAAAACGAGTTAGATCGTGTTTAAAAAGTACGATACATGGGGCGAGTTTTTATTTAATCTTGTCCAACATCCGATCGATACAATCCAAGCCAATTGGTATTGGCTGATTGTTATTTTGATCGTTTTATTTAGTCTTTCTAGATTAAATAACTTCCTAGAGATAAAAGGAACAGATCGTGCAATACGTCTTGGGCGTGGTATTACGAGTACGATTACTTTATTTATAATTGCGCCGCTTATTTTTATACTATTACTCAATTTATTTGCACTTATTTATGGGCTGCCGAGTATTAGTTTATTAAACTTATGGAAGTGGTTTGAGCTTACATTGACATCTTTATGGTGGATTGTATCAAGCTTTGTTTTGTACACACAAGGTATTCCTTCTGATAGCGAAAGCGTATTTAGCGCTGATAGTATTGTGCGACTTGCTGCTATTATTCTGCCGGGTATTTTTGTTTGGCTTCGAGCAGCTAAAAGCAGCGTGACAAAATTTTTACTTATACCTCTTGTTATTGGAGTGCTTTGGGTGACCAAAAACCGAGCTGCACCCTCTACATTTTTAAGTGAGACAATTGAGCAATGGAAAAGTGGCGAAAAAGAAATCATTCCGGGAGTCGATATTAAAGTGCCTGATTTTAATTCGATTCGCAATACTCAAGTTGCTACTACTCGAGGCTCCTTGATCGAAAATATTCGAAAGAGCATAGATCCTAAAACTCGAAATTTAATTATGCTTGGCAGTTTAGCTGCCTTGCTTGTTGCGATGTTTGGCTTCTCGCAGACTAAAAAATTTCGAGCGTTGTTTCTATCGCTGATTTTTTTGGCTGCTATATTTTTTATTGCAATGCTGATGGCTGCTGATCGTACTGTCAAAGACGTAGCTATAGAAGATCGCGCACCACCTACCGAAACTCGTACGCCACAAGTGACCGATGAAAACAATGATTTTTTGTATTCATTGATGAGTGATTTTGAAGATGAATTCAATAAACAGAACGGAGAAAAAAATCTAAAACTCTACGATCTGTCACTACAGATCAGTGAGCGATTCCTGCAAATAGATATGCAGCCTCCACCTCGATATTGTACACGCTATCGCGATTATTTTGATCGCGTTTGTGATACATACAATAAATAAATTTTGGGGCCATCCGTTCTTTTTTCTAGTGAATATTCACTAGAAAAAAGAACGGTCGCTATGCTACGTGGCTCGCTGTTCGCTCGGCCGCTTCACTTCGTTCGCGTCTGGCTATCGCCACCACTCCGCAGCGCTTGTCCACCTTATTTGTCATCGCGGAAAGTTCATAGAATTTATCCGCGATACCACACACTGAGTGTTTCATTATTTGATTTATAATAGTAGTGTGTGGGATCGCGCATCGAGTGCGCTATGACAAAATAAAAATGGCTGAGGGATGGAAGGCGTTGTCTGAACGCTGCACAGCAGCGAGAGTGCCGGACAGCCCGACCCGAAATAAAAAAGCTCCTAGAGAGTTTCTCTAGGAGCTTTTTATATGAAGGGGCAGCCCCAAATTATAATTTGAATTTATGCTGCGAGCATTTTAATAATAAAGACAAGGACGACACTAACAAGAAGCCCAAAAAAGACTTTACCAAGATCAGCAAAGATGTTTTTCATAGTTTCGCTTGTGAGCTTTTTATCAAAATTGAGACGAATACCGATCTCACGACCTGCTAATAAACCAAGGAAAACCCAAGTGGTACTCATCGGGATCTTGCCTCCCCAAAGTCCGAAATAGTCATCCTTGAAAACATAGAGAACACAGCCATAGAAGAAGTCGACAAATGTCGCTGAGCGGATGTCAGCAGTATTTGTTTTGGCTCTGACGACGTCTTGTACTTTGCCGCCCTTGAAGTAAAAGATAAGCCCAAGTAATCCGATCAAAATTCCTACTGAAATCAAAAATTGCCAAGTGCTGAGATCATTGCCGCCTTGGAGGAAGATGTAAATATTGGCGAGGTCTTGTGTGAGCCATTGATACCAAAGCCATGCTGTAGCTGACCATTGGAGGATTGTCCAGATCGTGGTCTCAGCTCCTTTCTTGATCGGTTTGTCGCGAAAGTACTTTTCCGTAAATGAACTAATCAATAAGTAAATCACAATCGCAGAAGAAAAAGCGATCACATATCCCATCAAGGATTTTTGGATCATGCCACCTAGCTTGGTGTCTGTATCAAAGACACTTGACATCATACTCGGGAGATCATTGGGAATAGACTGAAGACTGAATAAAGTCAGGATCATGAATGTCGTACTGACAGGAATACCTGTACGAGTAATCAGTAAAAGAACCATTGGCGGAAGTAAATAATACCAATGATAGATGTCGGGCATGGTGAATTTATCGAGCCGGCCGTAGTCAATGTCATTATTGAGCCAGCCGTTGATCAGCGCTACGCTCATGATACCAGCAGCAAACAACCAAAGTATCCACCATTTGACGCGTTTTTCGTTGGATGTCAAGAATGTTCCAAGTGTCTGGATGACATCATTTCCAACAACAGAGTATGAAGCAAGGATAAATCCAAGCCACATAACAACTACAGAAAGTACTTCCATTTTAAGATGTGTAATTATCTGTTACAAAAGTACAGGCTTGCCTTCTCTTTTATTAATAATTCGAGCTTTATCGTAACACTGTGGATAAGTACAATCAATTGATAGTGAGTTGTTTGTGAAATAGGATAGAGTAGATTTAATCTAGGGTTTACATAGCCCGAAAGCCATTCACACAAACTTAAACTTGAGCAATGCTTCTCGACACATGCTGAAAATACTTTTGCAGCATGAAGCAAAGTATTTATCCTCTTTGCATTCATTTATACAATACAACACTCTCATGATTACACGTTTACTATTTGCTTTTGTGTTTGCATTGGTCACTTTGGGTCTTTCTGCTCAGATTACAGTAACTGATGCTGACCTTGACACAGGAGTTTATAACTGGACAAATGATAACGTCTATTTGCTTGACGGATTTGTCTTTCTTGAAGCTGGCGGCACACTCAATATCCAAGAAGGAACTGTCATAAAGGCAAAAGGGACACCAACTACAGGAGATAATGCATCAGCATTAATTATATCTCGTGGTGCAAAGATTTATGCAAACGGCACAGCAAGTCAGCCAATCATTTTCACAACTGAGATTGATGATTTGACAGGCAATCTTCTCCTAGCTACTGATCGCGGACTTTGGGGTGGCGTCATCATACTTGGTAATGGCGTCATCGGAAATACAACGCCTACTTCTCAAGTAGATGGAATTCCTTCAACTGAAACACGCGCAAATTTTGGCGGTACAGATGATGCTGATAACTCTGGAGAGTTTACCTATTGCTCGATCCGTCATGCTGGAGCAGAGCTAGCGCCTGGAGATGAGATTAATGGTTTGACTCTTGGAGCAGTCGGTTCTGGTACGACAATTCATCACGTTGAAATCTTCTCAAATAGTGATGACGGTATCGAATGGTTTGGCGGAGCAGTACGAGTTGATTACTTGGTGTCTGCTTTTTGTGGTGATGATGCTGTGGACTGGGATCTTGGTTTCCGCGGTGCTGGTCAGCATTGGTTCATCATTCAAGGAACAGACGCAGGCGGCAACGGAGGCGAGCTCGATGGTGCAAAACCAGATGCAAATGCACGCAACTCGAACCCGACAATCTATAATGCAACCTTAATTGGATCAGGAAATGGCGCATCTGCTTCTAATGAAACGGGGCTTTTATTCCGTGATGGATCTGCTGGGACATTTGCAAATAGCATCATCACTGAATATGCGAATAAAGCACTTGAAATAGAAGATCGAGATGCAGCAACTGGATTTGATAGCCGCCAAGCTATGGAAAATGGCGATCTCAATTTGATTAATAATATCTGGTTTGACTTTGGTGCTGGATCTGATCTAGATGCAAGCTCTACTGGAATCATCCGTGCGACAGGTGATGCAGAAGATCCATCATGTGCAGCTGTCATTTCTCATTTGACTGCAAATTCAAACACAATTGTTGATCCTCAACTTGCGAGCATTTGTAGAATACCAACAGGCTGCCTCGATCCACGACCAAATGACGGAAGCCCAGCTCAAATTGGAGCAACAACTGCTCCTGCTG
Organism: Saprospiraceae bacterium; assembly: GCA_020631455.1. Classification (GTDB taxonomy): domain Bacteria; phylum Bacteroidota; class Bacteroidia; order Chitinophagales; family Saprospiraceae; genus JAHDHF01. The sequence continues at coordinate 857 of JAHDHF010000088.1, read as the reverse complement.
GATTTGATAATGTCTCCTACCAAGGTGCATTTGGACTAGACAACTGGTGTCTCGGTTGGACAGCACTTGATTTGTATGGATACTTCGGCGATTTGACAACGTCTGTCACACAGGTAGCGACTGATCATGATGGTATTACGCTTTATCAAAATTCACCAAATCCAGCAAATTCCCAGACATCAATAGCTTTCAAGCTAGATTATTCTACTGAAATCAGTATACGTGTTTATGATATGAATGGCCGCTTAATTACGACTGTCGTTCAAAATCAATACCCAGCAGGCGAACACACACTTTCACTCAATACATCTGATTTTGAAAGCGGGCTTTACTATTTAACTCTTGAAAGTGAAGCAACTCTAATCTCTAGAAAAATGGTGGTCATCCACTAAACCTTATTCATCCTCTTTACTACCTCACAACGTTTTATAATCCGGCGCAATGTACATTTTAAAAACAACTCTCATCAGCTGCTTACTTTTATTAAGCTGCTCGCTTTTTGCTCAAAATGGCGTCATCAAAGGAAAAATGATTGACTCCGAAAGTGGCGAAGAACTCATCGGAGCGAATGTCGTCATCGAAGGCACGACCACAGGCACGTCTTCTGATATTGATGGAAATTATCAATTTCAAGCTGAGCCAGGTACATACACTTTATTAGCTACATACATTGGCTACCCAGATATGAAAGTCACAGGAGTCGAGGTCAAAGCCGGAGAAACAACCACTATTGACTTCGTCATGAAAGAACAAGTTGCAGAACTTGGTTTAGACATCGTTGTAGAAGCTGAAATGCTCAAAAACAATGAAAATGCAATGCTTGCTTTGCAGCGTAAAAGCGATAAAGTACAAGACGG
>JAHDHF010000252.1 GCA_020631455.1 Saprospiraceae bacterium | reverse complement strand
ATGGCTGAGGGATAGAAGGCGTTGTTTGAACTCCGAGCGACAACATGGAGCTCGGAGAGAGTGCCGGATAGCCCGACCCAAAATCAAACGCTCCTAGAGAAAATCTCTAGGAGCGTTTGATTGAAGGGGCAGCCCCAAATTATTTTCTTGTACGACTTACCAAGGGTTTTGAAAGTCTGGATTCGTGACAAAATCTGTATCCGTCATCATATTAAGGAAATCGAGGATAGCTTGACGCTGCGCTGGAGTGATGCTCGCACCATGTGTCTCAAGCCCAGCCATATTGCTGTCGCGATTGGGCACGGGGTGTCCACCAGTCAGATAAAAATCAACGACTTCGTCGAGTGTCGCAAAGCGGCCATCGTGCATATATGGCGCTGTGAGCGAAATGTTGCGGAGCGTTGGAGCTCGCATTTTGCCGAGATCGAGTGTGTTGTTGGTAAATGCGCCACGTCCAGGGTCAAGCTGATTGTATTCATTGAGTGAGCCTACGCTGTCGAGTCCTGTATTGAAATAATCGTCAGATGTCAAGAAGACAAACTCGCCATTATAAGGCGTCACGTGGCAGTGATTGCACTCGACATCAGGCAAACCTGTCGCGCCTTCGGCAAAGACCATATCAAAGCCAACTTGCTCTGAAGTAGTCGGAAAACCTTGAAACGGAAAGCGGAATTTTTTATCAAAATCGCTATTGCCGCTGATAAGTGTTCGCTCAAACTGAGCTATGGCTTTGGCGACGAGCTCCTTGGTTAGCTCATCTGTATTATCGATCCCAAATGCTTCTCGAAACCACGTCTGGTAATGCTCCTGCCGCTTGATCTTGTCGATCGCTTCGGGCCAAGTGCTGTGAAATTCGAGTTCATCTTCGATTGGTTCGAGTGCTTGGGCTTCGAGAGTCTGCTCGCGTCCATCCCAAAAAAGTCCATTGAGACGATAGCCGACATTAGCGAGGCTCATTGACTGCCGCTTGCCTGGCAAACCATCGACTCCAATACTCAAGGGACGATCATCGGCAAAACCAAGAGCTGGCGTGTGGCAGCTCGCACAAGAGATCGAGCTATCTGCTGACAAAATCGGATCATAAAATAAGCGACGACCAAGCGCAACGCCTTGATCTGTCATTGGATTATCCGCTGGGACTTGCATCGGCGGGAATCCAACAGGAAGGTCAAATGTATAAGCAGTCGGATTGTACGGAATACTTGTCAAGTCAACAAAAAACGGCTGCGCTGATGGCGGCTCTTTGTCGCAGGAGGAAGCAATGGACACGAGTCCAAAAACAACTAGAACTATGTATAAATGATAGCGACGCATGGCAGCTTCAAATTTAGTCAAGCGTCATCGCCGCTTGATACTGATCCATAAAAAACTCTGCTATGCGCACTGCTTGAGCATCATTTGGATTGGAATGGCTCATCGGCTCCGTTATAAGGTCGATCATATCACGCTGCCCAGCTACTGCATTTGGATCTGTAAATAAACGCTCGACATCGATCGTAAAGCTGAGCCGTGGAATTACGACATCATCAATAAGTATATTACGGGTGTATGTAACGACGCGATAGCGATCATCGCCACCTATGTGATATGAGAAGCCATGCTCCTGCGTGCCGTCGCCATCAAGATCAGCATTGCCTTCGATACGAGAGAAAATGTAGCTATTCCAGCTTGCCCAATAATTAGATGCAAAACTCAATGGATTTTCAGAATCAAAGTCAAGGGGCTCCATAGCATTGAGTGATGGCATCACACCAACACCAAACTCAATCGCATCGTAGGAACCGGCCGGTATATTTTCAAGTGAAAGGCTTTCACCATTTTGCGCTCCTTCGAGTGTCGTGTGCGAATTATTGAAATCAATCAAGCC
>JAHDHF010000087.1 GCA_020631455.1 Saprospiraceae bacterium | reverse complement strand
AGACCAAGCAATCATTCGATCAATTAAAATGAATAGTATGGGCCATCCGCAGCTTTCAGCTGCGGTCGCTATGCTACGTGGCTCACTAGTCGTTCGGCCTCACTTCGTGAGTCTAGCCTACGGCTACCACTACGCAGCGCTTGTCCGAAGACTAAATTTTAGAGTGAATGAATTCTAAGTGAACGTTTATCTGTTTAATGACAATATCCATTTTTTTATTCTCATTCATATTTTCATCATACAAAAAGCCCTTTTCATAAATAAGAATACCATTACCATAGCACCTAAATTCAATGTAGTCATCCTTAGGCTCAAATGTAAAATATTCCCTGTAGCTAAATGGTGGAACATTCTTTCTCGAAAAAACATCATAAAGAATATCAAATGATTTATATTGAAGCAAATAAGACTCAGTTTCATTAAGTTTATTTATATCAAATATTTTATATACTTCATTGCTTACTTCTACCTCTCCATCAGAATGAGACTCATAATCAGCTCCAGTCAAAAATCTTAGTGCCAAATTATTATAATTCTCTCCAACCCTAATTACTCTTTCCTTCATCTCCTCCAACAAACCAACAATATTTTTGGCTACCCATTTACTGTAGTTTTCCTCACTGTATTTTAGTTTTACTTTATTTCCAACTACATTGAGTTTATGATCGAGGATAGATATTTTTTTATCTAAATCATTAAGTGTTTCAATCGACTCACCTTTAGCCGCCTTAATCATTAATTCTAAAGAATTACAAACGCGCTCCTCTATGAATTCAACAAAAGGTTGAAGATTATCTCCATCTGCCATTTGCAGGACTTGATAATAACGTTGGCGATCTTCATGCGTGATGACAGCAGGAGGAAAGCCAAACTTCATCAGAATAAAATTCATCAGCACTCTTGCCATCCGACCATTCCCATCATCAAATGGGTGAATGCGAACAAAACGATAATGGAATAATGCTGCTAAAATAATAGGATCGATTTCGTCTTTTTCTATTTCTTGACGATACCAATCAAGGAGATCATTCATTCGCGCTGGTGTTTCAGCTACAGATGCGAAATAAAAAATCTCACCTGTTGAAGTTTCTACATGATTTTCAGTTGATTTATATTGACCGACTTCTATTTTTTTTCGAGTTGGGGTTCCATCTAAAGATTTTGCTGGACTGTAATATGATTCCTTCAACAGGATCTTATGTAATTCTTTAATAAACTGCTCAGTGAGCGGTCGTGATTGTTCGTCGCCTTTTACAATGTCTAAGATGTACTCGATTGCTTCGTTGTGCTGCGTTATTTCGAGATGATCGCGCAGCGGTTTTCCTTGTGCTGTTATATTATGCAGCAAGAGTGATTTTGTCTCACCAAATGTGAGTGAGTTGCCTTCGATTTTATTTGAATGATATGTCCAGTCGAGTTTTAATTTAGAATTGACACGCTGCAAGACATCAGGATCAAGTGGTTTGAGCTGATCGAGTTCTGCCTTGAGCTGATGTGCTTTTGATTGAAATTTCATTTTTCTATTTTCTTTTCTTGTCTAAAGGTAATTCACTGCATTTAGTTTCTTTTCGAGGACAAGGGATGGAAAGGGGCGCGTAGCGCTCACGAACGAAGTGAGTGATGAGCGAACAGCGAAACCCTGAAACAGCCCGGTGCTGCGAGCGACGCGAGCAGCATGGCCCATTCTCATCGCACTCTACACATTCAGCAAAAAAGTGTCACACTATCATGCGGAGGCGCACTACATTTGCGGCATGAGTCACACTATTGCATTGCTCAATCACAAGGGCGGCGTCGGCAAAACGACTTCGGCGATTAATATCGGTGCGGCCTTGGTCGAACTCAAGAAACGTGTCTTGCTGCTCGATCTCGATCCGCAAGCCAACCTCACTGTCTCGCTCGGGGTGCCACGTCAAGCGCACAGCATGTACGAGGCGATGCGTGGCGAGTGCGAGCTTGAGCCTGTACAGGTCAAACCTGGTTTTGATATTGTGCCATCATCGCTTGACTTGTCTGGCGCTGAGATGGAACTCGTCAATGAAGCTGGCCGCGAGTTTATCCTTCGTGAGCTGCTTGAGCCGATGCAAGATGAATATGACTTTATCATTATTGACTGTCCGCCGAGTCTTGGCTTGTTGACACTCAATGCATTGACATCTGCCAATGTTGTCTACATTCCGTTGCAGACAGAGTTTTTGGCGCTACAAGGTTTAACGAAGATTACGCAAGTCGTCGATAAGGTCAAATTTCGCTTGAATAAAAAACTCAAAATCGGCGGCGTGATAGCGACCATGTTTGATAACAGGAAAGTCTTAAATCGCGATGTCGTCGCGACGATCCAAAAACACTTTGGAGAGATGGTTTTTGAGACGATGATCAGAGACAATGTCGCACTCGCAGAAGCTCCAGCTGCGCGCAAAGACATCTTCGCGTATGCCAAAAGCAGCAACGGCGCCAAGGATTATCTCGACCTCGCCAAAGAAATAATAACACGAGTAGAAGCAGCTTAAGGAACTTTACTGACGAAGATCACGATAATTATAGAGTAGACGCGCCCCCATCATGAGCCGAGCCAAGAAAAAAACATTTGACGATAGCCTCGATACCTTGTTTGACAACAAGGCGGACGTGACTGTCAAGCCTCGTAGTGGCGGCAAAAGTTTTGCTGATGATCTCGGTGCGCTTTTCGGCGGCCTCAACGATGAGCCCAAGCGCAAAGCATCGGGCGGTATCGACTCTTTGATCCGCAGCACAGCCACGATCACAGAGAAGCCATCAGAACCAAAAGGCAAGCGCCGCCTCACCGTCACGCTACCAGAAGGCCTCATCAAAAAACTCAAGGACAAGGCTCGCGAAGAAAACACCTATCTCCGCGAAATCATCCAAGAGCTCGTTGATGAATACCTCGCAAATAACGACGCAACACAAGCAGCTTAATTTCGACTTTTATGACTGACGACGAGTATATCCTCCAAGGCTATCGCGATGCTGATGGCAGATTTACGCGTTTGCCTGGTCGCAAACAGCGCGCAAAATTTGATGCAATGATTTGCTCACTTGCGCAACACTTTGAAATAAATAAAGAATACTCAGAACTCGAGGTCAATACCATTTTAAATCAGCATCACACATTTCAAGATCCTGCTACATTACGACGATTTTTGTGCAGCCTCGGATATCTTGATCGCACACTCGATGGTCGTGTCTACACCAAGCACATTCAATAAATTCTGACAATTTTTAATTATTAGAATGAGCCATCCACAGCCTTCGGCTGCGGTCGCTATGCTTCGTGGCTCACTATTCGTTCGGCCGCCTGCGGCGTCTGCTCATTTCATTCGCACCACTGCGCAGCGCTTGTCCGACCTGCCCCGATAGAATAGCGTATCAGGAGCTACTTGATTTAACATTTTTAATAATTGCCATTTATTCTTAGATATATTTGATCACAATTAAACCTTCATCAAAAACGAACGTCTCAAGGACAAGAATCTGAAATACAACAATATGAAGAGAGTAATTTATACATCCATTTTCATAGTCTTATTATTTGCAGCTTGCAAAAAAGACAATTCAATGTCGCCAACTAACGAATCCCCAGTAGTCAAAGCGGCAGCCACATATTCAGTCATCGTCAATCAAGATATTACTTATGCTGATGGACTCATCCATGATGCCGCTGGCACTTCGACTATCACAACACCACTCAAATTAGATCTCTACTTCCCTGATAACAGCTCTACAAATAGACCTGTTTATATGTTTATACATGGTGGCGGGTTTCAAGGTGGAACAAAGACTAAACCTGAAATTGTCGATATGGCAAATTACTTTGCTTCTAGAGGATGGGTTTTTGCTTCAATTGATTATAGAACAGCAAGTGATTTAGCAGGATCAGATTTTACAGGGATTGCGCCGCAAGAGTGGATTGATTTTACACTTCTCAATGCGACAACTCCAGGAGATGCGAGGACAAGCATCGCCATGTATGCAGCTCAAAGAGATGCCAAAGCAGCCCTACGCTGGATTGTAGCAAATAAGGATATGCATAATATCAACTCCGACTTTATTACTGTAGGTGGAGCTTCTGCTGGAGCTATTTCAACTGTAACTTTAGGAATATCAAATCAAGAAGACTTCAGAGATGAAATTCCTCTTGCTGATGACCCGACACTTTCTACTACAAATCTCAATGAGAATTACGTTGTAAAAAGCATCGTTGATTTCTGGGGTTCAACTGTGAAGCTAGAATTGTTTGAATCTGTGTACGGATCGAATCGTTTTGATAGCGATGATCCCGAATTATTTATCGCACACGGGACGCTCGATCCAACTGTTTTATATTCAGAAGCTGTTGAATTGGATAGCATTTATAACTCATTAGACATCTACCATGAATTTGTGCCTCTAGTAAATGAAGGGCATGGTGCTTGGGCAGCTACCGTTAATGGTAAAAGTCTATCACAGATGACTTTTGATTTTCTTGCCGCTCGACAAAATCTACTTGTTGAATAAATGGCTTCATATAATAATTTGTATCTTTTTTCTAGAATTGCTATTAAAAGGCAATAAAACCCATACTAAGTCTTTCTCTTAAATGAGGGGAGCACTTTAATCATAAAAAATAGAAAAGGGTCGCTGTGCTTCGTAGCTCGCCGCAACCCTGAGTAGTCGGGGTTCGCTCGGCCGCTTCGCGTCTAGCCTTCGGCTACCACTTCGCAGCGATTGTCCTAAGAAAAATAAGAAAATGAGATTTTTATTCTTTTTCATAATTTTTATTTCATTTAGCTGCAATCCTAAAAAGTTTAATGAAGCAGAAAACCATGATTATAACATAAGTACTACTGATAAAATAAAGTACTATAAATGCAATTATTCGGCTAAAGACTCGATAGTTACTATTTTGAGTTCCGGACCAGTCAATAATAGTTTAAGTGAATACTGGTCAGTAAATCCTGATGAAATAACTAGTTCTGATTCTAGTTCTTTAGGCATTATCAATGTTAATAGATTGATTAGAGTTGGTAAAGAGCACCTTTCATCTCGACTTCAACACTCTGATTTGCAGTTTTCAGAAATAAGCATTGAAAAAGTCCCGCTAGACTCATATAATAAAATAATCTTTATTTGTATCATAACTTATAAAAAATCTGAGAATTTTATCGAAAAAATCCCAATGCTCCTAGATGGAACAGTAATTCTAAGCAGTAATGAAATTTAGACTCCCGCTATCCGAAGCTATGAGCTACGGATGAATATTCTATTATTGAAAGACAATAAACCACAGTCATCTGAAGTTGCAAACTTCAGACAGCGAAAAGGGAGCTAGAAATAATATCTTTACAAGATGAATCGTATATTTTCTGCATTTGGGCTTGTCTTGATTGTTCTTTTTTCGAGCTGCGATAAAGACTCGGTGCAATCAACGTGTGCGACGGATATTGATCCTGCATTTTGCGAGCCAGATATTGTAACGATTGATTCGCTACGTAGTACTCGAAACGTGCTCATCGTCGGTGTCGATGGCATGCGCTCGGATGTCATCACTCAGAGTAGTACACCATTTCTATATGGCAAATCGATTGGTATTTCTTCTTTTTATAACAATGAGCATCTAGCAGAAGATTTTACAATTAGCGGCCCAAACTGGTCAAGCATTTTGACTGGTGTGCATTATTGCAAGCATGGCGTAGTAACCAATGGTTTTGATAATCCTAATTATGCTGAGTATCCGCATTTCTTTTCATACATAGAAGCAGCAAGACCAAATACAAATACTGTTTCTATTGTAAATTGGCTGCCAATAAATACTGAATTAGCTGAAGGTGTCGCTGATTATGCGCCGACACTACCAATAACAGATGATGCAGTCGCTCAAGAAGCAGCTTCGCTTTTGCAGCAGACATCGCCTTTTGTATCAGATGTAATGTTTTTGCATCTTGATCAAATGGATGCTGCTGGACACAACTATGGATTTAGTAATGACATACAGGAGTATGTTGAATCAGCAGCTACAATTGATTCGTTATTATTGAATTTATTTTCAATAATAACCCAGAAAAGAAATCAAGGAGAAGAATGGCTCTTTGTCGTCGTATCTGATCATGGCGGCTTTGGAACTGGACATGGTGGCGGACAAGGAAACCCAGAGGTCGAGCAAACGATTTTATTAATTGAAGAATTAAACTCTCGGTTCAATCAAGATCAAGAAACATCTCAAGTCGATATTGTACCTACTGTTCTAGATTATTTGGGAATCGAAAGTAGTCGACTGAATTGTACAACTGACGGTCGGAGTCTATTGAATTAAAAAAGCCGAGTCAACATACATTGACTCGGCAAAACTGTTTGCTATGGGGTTACGCAGTTTTAATCTATTTTTTTGACTTTTCCCATGCCTGAGACATTCATATTATGAATGGTTGGGTCGCCTTTTATTTTGACACTTCCGATGCCTGATGATTCGACATCCATATTTCCAGTGACGTTAACCTTGACACTTCCGATGCCTGAATTTTTGAGTGTCATAGAAGCCGCGATAAAATCATAGGCTTTTACTGAGCCAATGCCATCATTATTCATCTCGACATGATCGGCTGCTCCACTCATTGTTAAATTGCCAACTGCATCAGCATCAATTTTCAGATTTTTGCACTCTGCATTTAATTCAAGATTACCAACGCCATCAAAATCAACATATAAATCTCCGCTTGATCGAAGCGTATTGGTCATTGTAACATTACCGACGCCGTCGATATCAAGGGAACGCAATTCTGTATATGTAATATAAACTCGAAGTTTTTTTGACTTCTTGATATTTGTTTTCTTTTTAAATCGAAGAATAAGTGTGCCGTCTTCGACAAATGTCTCAATACGCTCTACGATATTATCGTCTGCTTCTACTGTGACTTTTTGAGAATTACCTTGCGTTAATTCGACATTAAACACGCCATCAAAATCAATGGAATGAAAATCAGCTACTTGTCGATCTTCTTGGATGACATTGCCACTGCCTTTGATACTTTTCTTTTGTGCAAATAGTGTCGTACTTGAGAAAAGAAATGCTGCGCAAATGCTGAACAACATAAAAATGCGGAGACGTTTCATAAGGGGTTTGTTTTTAATTAAGAATCAACATCAATACAAACGTTTTTAATCATGAGTATGATGCCTTTGACAATTCTAAATTGTAACAAAATTTTAATTATTGCGGCGGAATACGATAAAACCAAGAACGATCTCGACGAACTGACGTGGACAAGCGCTGCGAAGTGGTAGCCGTTAGGCTAGACGCGAAATGAAATGAGCGGCCGAGCGAACAGCGAGCCACGTAGCATAGCGACCGCCAAGCGAAGCGCGGCGGATGGCCCATCACTTTTGTTAGACTAAAAACATTCGCCTAAGAACTCAAGTACGCGGCGATCAATTATAATATCTCGCGGGCGGATCGGCTGCTTGAGGACGATGCCATGAAGCGTGCGGCTGCGGCTCAATGCTACGTAGGTCTGACCGTGCTCAAACGCGCCTTTGCCAAGCTCGATAAGGACTTTGTCGAAGGTTTTGCTCTGGCTTTTGTGGATGGTAATCGCCCAGGCGAGTTTGAGCGGATACTGCTTGAATGTGCCGACGACTTCGGCATCAATGCGACTCGGATCGCTGCTATTGGGTCGATATCGGATTGATTCCCAGACGACTTTTTGGACTTCGATGACTTCTAGATCGCCACTCGGGGTATTGAGCATGACGGAGATGCTGTCATTGTCGAGCATGACGACTTCGCCGACTGAGCCATTGACGTATTTGCCTTCGGGATCATTGCGGATAAACATGACTTGCGCTCCCATCTTGAGTTGGAGCTGATGATCGGCTGGACTAGTCTTGAGATTGAAATTGCCTGTCGAGACGCCGACGTACGAATGCATCGGCGAATGAATCGCATCGAGTTTTTCGGAGTTGATGCGCTTGACTGTGGCATTGCGAGCGCAAAGTGTGACGAAGTGTGTTCCTTCTTCGAACTCGTCATTGGCGCGCTCATTGAGCAGGCGCATATCATCATAGTCGTAGGCAGCCGTCCGGATATTGTCGAGCAAGGCAATGAACTCACGCGAGGTCTGCCGAAAGATGGTCTGCAACTCGATGATATTGAGTTGCAACTCTTGGAAGACATGAGCATCAAAGAAATACTTTGACCTGTATCGTTGTGTTAGGATAGCTTTTTCGTCATCACTGCTGACGACAGGCGGCAATTGAAAGAGATCGCCGATGAAAATCATCTGAACGCCACCGAATGGCTCATCGCGTTCTCGATGAATGCGTAGAAACATATCGATTGCATCAAGCATATCGACTCGTACCATCGAGACTTCGTCTATGACAATCGTATCGACTCGTTGGTAGAGGTTTTTGCGGCGGCGTGGGATATTATTGTGATCGAGCATCCTCGGCGGAAAGCCAAAGAAGCTGTGAATGGTCTGTCCGCGTACATTGAGCGCTGCTACGCCAGTAGGTGCAAGAACGACGACACGCTTCTTTGTGTCTTTGCGGAAAAGCCCAAGAAGTGTCGACTTACCAGTACCAGCTCGTCCTGTGAGGAAGATGCTTTTGTTTGTGTTCTCAAACTTATCGAGAGCGTAGCGAAAATCTTCTGTCAGGATAATTGGCTCAGCAGCCATAAGTCAAAGCGAGTCTAATTGTGATGTGAGTTGCTGCCATTCGAGAAGGAGAAATGTGTAAACTTCTCGCATGTCTGGATGATCAGCCAGAGGTGGACGAAGGTAACCGTCAGTCGGAATATGCGGCATCACGAGGATGTCTGAATGATTCGGAGAAATTTGATTGAGCTTCTCTTGATATGGGACTTCGATAGGTGCTTTGTAATACATCGATACCCAGCTTCCATTTTGGTAGCTGTATTTACTCGGTTGAATATGCTGAATACTGCTTGGATCAACATCATCGTAAACAAGTTCTTGATTCTTTTTTCGAAAGTCTAATGAAACTTGCTTCGCTTCTTTTACGTAAAGAATCAAAGTTGTATTCTTTTGGTTATCAGTGATTAATTGCTCTTCATTTGGAGTAGAGTTACAAGAAAAGCATAGTAAAAGCATTGTGAAAGCAACATAAAACACCGCATTGTAGCTTATTTGATTATATTGTAACACTTATTTGTTTTTAGTTTTGCAATGATTTTACACTTTACCATACTTTATTCTTACTTTTCATCGTTCTTTGGGCATCTTCTCGATCTATTGAGCGTTGTGACTAGAACGAACTTACGAAATCAATCTCTTATGAGACATTCCATCATCTTATTTGTGTCTTTGCTTTTCTTAGCGGCTATTGGACAGGCTCAAGTCAATCCATTATCTCAAGCAAATAAGCTGTATTCATTAAAGGCTTATTCGTTAGCAATTACTGAATATAAAGCTGCGCTTAAAACTGACCCTGACAATGCCTTTACGCAAGGGAAGTTAGCTGAATGTTATTTATTAACGAATCAAGCGGATAAAGCTGTCGCTCACTATCAGCGACTTCAATCACTTGGCTATCATGAGCCAATTCAATTGTTGAATCATGGTCATGCTTTGAAAATGCTCGGCCGATATGCAGATGCTCGTCAGCGATACCTTGCGTACACTAGCGAGAATAGTGCTATTGCGAGTCACTACGCTGAATCTTGTGATTTCGCGGAGCAACTCAATGATGCTGGTGTACGATTTTATACTGTAAAGAAAGAGTGGATGAATTCAGCTGAAGCTGAATTTGCACCTGCTTATATTGACAATCAAGTTGTCTTTGCTTCTTCACGTAAGCAAAAGCAAACAGATACAGATTGGACAGGAAATAATTCGAATCAGTTATATGTTAGTTCTCAAAATGATAAAGGCCAACTTACAGCTGCCCAACCTCTCAGAGATGGTATAGAAACAGTTTTGAATCAAGCACCAATCTCTGTAGCAAAAAATGCTCAACGTGTTGCGTACACGAAGAATTCAAAAATCACTGGAAATCGTCCTGGAAGTACAACTGAGAAAGAGGCTTCCCTCTACTTAGCCGATCTCGCATCAAAACAAAAATGGACCTCCGAAGAAGCTTTTTCGTTTAATAGTGCTTCTGGAGATTATCTCGTATCATATCCTCATTTGTCTGACAATGGAATGGTGCTCTATTTTGCGAGTACGATGCCAGGTGGATACGGTGGATATGATCTTTATGTATCTTATAAAAATGGATCAACATGGTCTGCTCCAATAAATCTCGGTCCGCAGATTAATTCCATCGGTGATGAAATCTCACCATTTTTTCAAGAAGAAAGTGGCTTGCTCTTTTTTGCAAGTGATTATCATTTAGGTCTCGGTGGATTTGATATGTTTAGTTCAAAGGGCGAATCTAGTACTTGGTCTACTCCTGAAAATCTTGGAACTGGTATCAACAGCTTTTCTGATGATTATGGACTCATCGCTCAGCATAACAGTGGCTACTTCGTCTCAAATAGAATGGGCGGAAAAGGTCAAGAAGATATTTATCGCTTCGAAGGATTATCAAAAACGATGATTGTAACTGTCCTTGATGAATATACGCGTCTTCCTATTCAAGGGGCTTCAATCAATATGTCTGACTGTTCCAAAGGCTCTTATAGCACAAATGTTCAAGGCAAATCACCAGGGATTTCATTATCAACTGCGTGTGCAGCAAGCATTACAAAAGATGGATACCTCAGCTCAACTGTGATGCTTTCTCCTTCTGGAAAAGATCTCAAAAAATATGTAACGGTAAAACTTTCTCCAAAAGACGTCGTCCAGCCACTTGCACTAGTAGAGGATAAACCTGCTCCGACTCGTGGGCTTACACCAAAGGGCATTCCTTCTAGCACAATACCTACAAGTGATCTGGTACAGATAGGGCAGCATGTCAAAAATCAAATGGACAAACCTGTAGCAAATGCGAAAGTGCACGCCTACGAACAGGGCACTGACAAAAAGATCGGTACTTATATAACTGACCATAACGGCTATGTCCAAATCGATGCGCCAAAAAACTCTACGATCAAACTGACTTTCGTAGCCAAAGGATATCGAACTGGCAATAAATCAGTTTCGCTCTACTCAGATAATCTGTATGTAGCGAGTCACTTTATACTCTATCCTGACCGAGCTCCTGCTCCGTCTATCTCAGACATTACAATATCGGAGCCAGCAAAGCCGCAGCAAGTTATTGCAGCTTCACCTCCTGCCCTCCCCGCCCCAACTCCGTCAAGCGCGCGCGAAGAAGTTTCATCTAACGTATCAACATATTTGATTCAAATCGGTGCATTTAAATCACCCGATTACGAAAAACTCGACAAGCTCAAAGAAATCGGGCCGATGCAAGTCGATCGACTAGACAATGGCATCACACGCGTCTCTATCTCTGGCTTTGCTACTAGAGAAGCTGCCGAGCGCGGCGCACTCGAAGCAAAAAAAGTTGGCTATCTAGGAGCTTTCGTTAAAACCAATAAACTTACAAGCAAAGGTCCGGCGACTATTCCAATGGGTGAGGTTGCTCCTCAAAACACGCCAATTGCTACTCCTCCTGCGCCAAGTACAGTGCCCGCTGCGCCCATCTTAACTACTACTTCCAACGTGTACACCGTGAGCAAAGGCGATACGCTGTATGGCATTTCGCGCAAGTTTGACGTCAGCATAGAAGATCTCAAAAAGTGGAATCAACTCACATCAAACGATCTGTCGATCGGGCAAAAACTGATTTTTAAATAAGAATATGATTAAGGGCCATCCCCGATTCGTTTCACTTCATCGGGGTCGCTACGTTCCGCAGCTCGCTATACGCTCGGCCGCCTGCGGCGTCTGCCTATCGGCACTGCTGCACATCGCTTGTCCATCCTATGTTTGGATTGTCAAATAATTTTGATCAAAAGATACTAGA
>JAHDHF010000251.1 GCA_020631455.1 Saprospiraceae bacterium | reverse complement strand
ATACATTCGTCTACTGGCTCTCCATAAAGCCCGGCAATTATCCGCTTCACTATGGCCTTGAGTCCATTCCGCCAGGCGGCACAGCTTACTACGAGCACATTGTGTATTAAACTTGTGGGACATCCGCCACTCGCAAGCTCGTGACGGTCGCTATGCTTCGTGGCTCGCTCTTCGCTCGGCTGCCGCTGCGCGGCATCTGGCTACGCCACCACTTCGCAGCGCTTGTCCAGGCTGCTCATATTCAGCCTTTTTTCAAAATATTATTAATCATTCCATTAAATACAAAATAATGGAATGGTAAAACAGAATACCAGTACAGTCGTCCAAGTACGCCACGAGGTCTAAATGTCGCTTTCTGAGTCACCTTTCGAGTATTTCCTTGATCCGATACCCGAAACTCAAGCCATGCTTCTCCCGGCAGCTTCATCTCTGCAAATAAAAGAAGCCGTCCTTGATCTTGATCGGCTAAAAGCACTCGCCAAAAATCAAGAGCATCACCAGGATTGAGCTTATGTTCATGCGTGCGCCCACGCCGCAGCCCGATGCCGCCCACGAGCTTATCGAGATAGCCGCGAATTTTCCACAGGAAATTACCATAGTACCAGCCATTTGTTCCGCCGATACTCCAGATACTTTGTAGGACATTTTCCTTCGAGAGATTCGTGTCGCGATACTTGAGATCAGTAAAGACTCCGTGCTCTGGTACTTGTATATATTCAGTCAACGATTTTCTATGCGTACTCGTCGTCAAGCTGTCCTTCCAGCTTGAAACAACCATGTGCTGATCGATCTTTTTAAAGGCGAGTTGCACTGCCCTTTTGTATTCGATTTGTTCAGTCGAGATAAGCTGCTTGATCTCTGATTCGGCTGCTACGACATCTACTTTCATACTTTCGACCAGATTACGAGCCAATGAGAAATTCGTAGATGTCACGAAGTAGAGCCAGTACGATGAGAGTCGAGGCGTCAAGACTGGCAAAATCCAAATAAATCGATTATAGCCGCGCACAGCTGCATACTGAAGCAGCATCTCCTTATAGCTCAAGGTATCAGAGCCAGAGATGTCAAATTGCTTGTTGTACAAGTCTGTATTACAGATAGCGCCCTCGAGATACGTGATGACATCTCGTATTGCGATCGGGCTGCACTTTGTATTCAGCCATTTAGGGGCGACCATCACAGGCAGCTTTTCGACTATATCTCTGATGATTTCAAAGCTCGCACTACCAGATCCGACTATTATTCCAGCTCGCAGCGTTGTGCAAGCAACTGTACTTGAGTAAAGAATATTCTCAACGTAATAACGCGATTGGAGATGCTTGCTGAGATGTTTGTTTTTTGGTATGATACCAGACAGATAGATGATTTGCTGAGCGCGAGTTGTCTCAATGTAATCAACAAATTGCTGAGCGGCTTTTTTCTCTTTTTCAATAAAATCTCGATTGCCTCCCATCGAATGGACGAGATAAAAGGCAACATCAATCTCACTCGGGATATTCTTCAAGCTTTCGGCATCTAGTAAATCAGCTTGAATAATTGTGATTTTCTGCCGTACGCTATCCTGCACACTCAGGCGATCTGGATTGCGCACCATACAAATGACATCATGCCCTTTCTCCAAAAGAACTGGCAGCAGCCTCATGCCGATGTACCCATTTGCACCTGTCAATAAAATACGCATCTATTGTAGTACAAAAAAGACGTGCTTCGGGTTTAGACGTCTACAAATCTGCATCAATGGCTGAGGGATGGAAGCAGCGCCCAAAGGGCGGATTTTGTGAGAAAGTTACCTTAGACTTTAGTCTTGGGTCTTCTCACAAAATCTAGGCTACCGTACTGCGCATAGCCCGACCGTCGCTGAAAGTCCCGATAGCGTAGCGTATCGGGATGTGAA
>JAHDHF010000250.1 GCA_020631455.1 Saprospiraceae bacterium | reverse complement strand
TCCAGTCAAGGCTGCGAATATTGTCTTCCGTATACTTAATCTCACTCATCTGCGGATAAAGATTAGGGGTTTGTTATTGGGACGCTAAGTTAAGGATTGCCCAGAAATATCTTAGAGCCGAACTCAGTTTCTCAAAGCTTTATTTTTTATTTGGAGCCCAGCTGCAAGACTCCCCACACCGACCTACTCGCTCTCCGCTAATATTCGGCACCCGCCTGCTTGTTCAGCCAACCCTGCCTGCCGTCACTCCTATCGTCGTGCCATCATGCAGGGGGCTTCACTGGCGCATGCAGGCACCTCATTCCGCTTCGATCGAGGCTAATTTTCACCGCCTGTCACCCCATCCAGCAGGCGACACGCTTCGTAGCGCTACTTTTGTCGATAAGCCATAAAGCTCACTTTTTAGATTTCATCGCGACCAGAGGTCACGCTGAATGTGTATTATGTATTGTGCTTCGATGAAGCAATCACAATACATATTACACCATACACAACCAGTCATCAGTCATCCGTAATCAGCCTTTCTCCGAGCTTGAGAAAGTATAGTCCAGCATGCAGTCTCTTGACAGAAAAATTGATCTCGAAAAGATCTACTATAGGTGTATCTCAATTCGATCCTCAAAAATCTCTAAGCAACAACGATTATTACTAAAACTATCTTCCAATAAAGCTATGTGATTTTCTAGAATCGAGATTAACTTTTGGGTCGACATATTTCCAAGATTCACCTTGACCAACTTCAAAGGAGTTTGTTGAATGAAATGGCTATTCTTGAAGTCGCCATCTTTTGTCAAAACGATATAGTCATTCTGATCTGCATATCTACATATTGTTTGATCCAAGGTTCCGTCGCCTTGAAGAATATTGTTAACATGCACTGCTTCGAATTCCTTTGATTCCTAGAATTTCACCACTTTCAGGGCAATATGAACATCACAGAGAAATTTCATTGTCTACTAAGCCGCGAGATCAATGCTTTTACCCGATACGAGAGCTTTTGCATACTCAAGGCAGGCCATGATATCTTCTTTTTCCAGCTCTGGGTGATCCGCAAGTATTTCCGCAATTGTCATTTCAGAAGCAAGCAAATCCAGAACGACCTCAACAGGCCACCTCATTCCGCGTATGCAGGGTTTGCCATGACATATATTGGGATTGATTGTAATTCTTTCGCGAAACTTCATGGTAAGTTTTTATGTTACTGGTATGTCTACAGATAAAAGTAAACTTCCTAGTCTAAGCAACCATTGAGGTGGCCTATCAGTTAGCCTGAAACTTTCTGGATTCTTCTACTTAGACAAAAGTGCATGAATTTTTGATCACCTAAAAGTGAAACCTGAGATTAATTTTAGCAATTCACGCTTCCTCCTTGAGCATCCTTGCCCAGATTTGTTTTTGTTGTTTTGATGCTATTTCGTCGATTGCTAAGCACCTCAGCTGTTCCATCACGTTGACTTTATAGATTTCATCGCGACCAGAGGTCACGCTGGGCAGTGAATGTGTATTGTTGATTGTGCATTATGAATTGTGCTTCGCTGAAGCAAACACAATACACAACCAGTCATCAGTTACCCGTCACCTCGATGTTTGGAGACATATGCATGTCGACAAACGCGACTGATATTCGTGCTAGCTTCGACAAGGCACACGCGCTTAAACTGTGCAGCAGTTTTAACCGCCGCCCCACCAGGCCAGAGTTGTTATCGTCCAATCAGCTGCGCAGTTTATAAGCGCGGTCTGCTTCGGTATTTTGGCAGGCTGTCCTTCGCGATTGTCGACAAAATATGTCGCCGGGCAAGCAGGATAGGAATTGACCGATCTTCGTAAACTACACAATACACTGCTGTCTCATGAAATAGGTTGACACAAATTTTGTGGAAAACTTTTGTATTAAC
>JAHDHF010000086.1 GCA_020631455.1 Saprospiraceae bacterium | reverse complement strand
ATTTCATTGAGCGAGTGCTCAAAGATGTGTCCGAGTATATTGACACTGACTTCGCTCTCAAAATCATAGGCAGACAATTTGAGTGTATGTGTGTAGAGCGGCTCGTCATGTATGATGATATTGTCGAGTATGTCGTCAGGCGCAAAGAGTCCGCCATTGTATGCAAAAATATCATGCTGCTTTCCTTTGTGTCCAGTATTGAGATAGCCAAAGTATTTTTTAAATCGCTCGTAGAGTGGCTTGTATTCATCAAATTCGTCGCGCAGTTTTCTCCATTGATCGATGATCTGCGGGATGGAGTTGGGTGGCAGCAGCAGCCGATCTTCAGCAAAAAAGATAAAGAGAAACCGATCGAGCAGCTTCTGCGTCTTTTTAAATAAGGTCAGCTTGTCGTAGTCAGGATTATTATTGACGATGCTTTCAAAAATATCTTTTCGAAATGCTGAATAATCTTTGTATAGCTGCTTGGTGACGGTTTCTTCTTGTGTGAGCGATTCGTCTTTTATCTTTTTTGGTAGATTTTTGAGTAAGTATTCACTTGACAAGCAGATGTAGAGCAGATTAAATTCTTCGCGCGCGAGCTGAAATAAATTAAACTCTAAAAAATCTACTGCATTGTCAATATAAAATCGCAGCTTCTCAAAATTGGATGTAATCACATAGACGCAGCCGGGTTGATTATTTTTATATCCAAATGCTTGTGTTTCGACTTTTGACAAGTCAGTCGTATTCATGCCTTTGAGCTCAATGACGGCGAGGGCTGCATCGTCTTTGAGGATTGCGCCATCGGTTTTTTTTGAGCCTTTGACATTTTTGAGTTCTGTCGTTAGATTAAAATTTGGCGTCGGATTTTTTGTGTAGCCAAATACATTGACAAAAAGATCAATGAGAAATTCGCCTTGATATTGCTCTTCTTTTGAGTTGCGGATATTGTCTTGGATATCTGCATTTTTGAAGTGCGCGGCAAAGCGCAGCCAAGCTGCTTCGACTTGCTGCTGATCGAGTGCTTTGAGATATTTATTGATGACCGAACTTTGAAAAAGACTCATTGATGTATTTTTTTATGGGATAAAAATACGTGTTTGTTGTGTGAATTATTCATTTCTCCAAAGTGCTTCATTTCTCCAGTTGAGCATGTTTTGATTCTTGTCAGAGGGTATTCCTATGTATTTAATTGGAATGTGACTGTATTTTCGGAAAAGTGAATCGAGTTTTTCAGTTAAGTTGTTTTCTGGATTAGCTCTAAGGAGTAAGTATTTGAGAGTGCTTACGAAATAGAAAACACGACTATTATTTTGAAAACGATCTGAGAGCCAAGGTCCTTTTGGTTTTTTGAGACGCTCGGGTTCTATGGCAAGATCTTTATTCCAAAGTCTGGAGTGATGAGCACATATATTTCGCACATAGGTGATTGAGTGCAGCCATGAGGTAAACACAGTAGGATGTAGGTCAAAGAAACGGGCAATTTGTTTTTTATCTTTTTTGTTGCGTAAGTTTCTGTAAATGTGTGAGAGTTCTCCTATGGTCAGTAATTCAAAACACATCCACGAAGGTGGATTTGCAGGCTTCGAGTATTTATTGATATAATGCTTAATAAATACTTCAGGTCTACGAGTTTTTTTAGCTCTTGTGATAATTTTTTGAAAATCTGAGTATACATCGACTGTACGACCAATTTTATTTTTGTAAGGT
Organism: Saprospiraceae bacterium; assembly: GCA_020631455.1. Taxonomy (GTDB): domain Bacteria; phylum Bacteroidota; class Bacteroidia; order Chitinophagales; family Saprospiraceae; genus JAHDHF01. Next base: position 10,263 of record JAHDHF010000086.1, on the reverse strand, counting down.
TCAGTAAAGTATATCTTTTTATCCTGCCAATGACTATCATTATATTCCATTGACATGTAGTAGATAAATTGTGTTCGTATTGAGACTTCGATACGTTCGATACAATCAAATACAAGCAATCTTAATTCTCGATCAAATGAATACGTGTCGATAATTTGTTGAAATGTAATTCCTTCATCAAATTGATCTTTCTTCTTTTGATATGGAAGAAAGTAAGCACTGAGTCGGTAATAACTTATTTGTGATAAATACTGTAAAGCTTTTTGCCGATTAAGAACTGCCAAATTTCTTGACATCAGTGTACGTAATTGTTCTTCAAACGATTTTGGTTGTTTCTGATATAGTTGTTTGCTCATGCCCAAAAAGAGAAGACCCCCCAAGTGTGCTACCGAAGTAAGCCTGGAGGGTGTATTAAGTTGTAATAATTTTAGCAATTGAGTGGTATCTCCACCACTTGGAAATGCAAAAGTACATTAGTGAGTTATCTATTGCAAATATCGTTCTAGTAAATAAACAATTTTCGGACAAGCGCTGCGAAGTGGTAGCCGCTAGGCTAGACTCAGCTTGCTGAGGCCGAGCGAACAGCGAGCCATGAAGCATAGCGACCGCAGCCGAAGGCTGCGGATGGCCCATAATAACTATTGACTTCAGTCCAACAAATCGCGATGTATTTTTGCGGCAGATGAAACTCGCTGGTCAAGACTTAGGAGATTTTCCATTGCTGCTCGCGCCTATGGAAGATGTGAGTGATCCGCCCTTTCGTGCCTTGTGCAAGGAGCAGGGTTGCGATATGATGTACACTGAGTTTATCAGCGTCGAGGGTTTGATCCGTGATGCGACTAAGAGCGTGCAGAAGCTCGATATCTACGATGAAGAGCGGCCGATCGGCATTCAGATTTTTGGAGCCAATCTCGACTCGATGCTGCGCGCGACCGAGATCGTCGATGCCGCAAAGCCAGAAGTGCTTGATATTAATTTTGGCTGCCCAGTCAAAAAAGTAGTCTGCAAAGGCGCTGGCGCAGGCATCTTGCAAGACATTGACAAGATGGTGTCGCTCACCAAAGCGATCGTGGATCGCAGCTCGCTACCAGTGACTGTCAAAACGCGCCTCGGCTGGGACGACAATACCAAGTATATCGAGACTGTAGCTGAGCGCTTGCAAGATGTCGGTATCCAAGCACTCGCGATACATGGACGCACGCGCAAGCAGATGTACAAAGGCGAAGCCGACTGGACATTGATCGGCAACATTGCCAACAATCCGCGCATCCATATTCCGATCATCGGCAATGGCGATATCAATAGTCCGCAAAAAGCAGTTTTGTACAAGGAGCGTTACGGTGTTGATGGCATTATGATCGGGCGGGCGAGTATTGGCTATCCTTGGATATTCCGTGAGATTAAGCACTATGTCAAGACAGGAGAAATGCTTCCTCCGCCGACGATCAGAGAGCGAGTAGCTGCTGCGCGACAGCACTTGACGCATAGCATCGACTGGAAAGGGGAGCGTCTCGGTATCCTCGAGATGCGCCGCCATTATAGCAATTACTTCAGGGGCTTGCATGGTATCAAACCGTATCGTGCAGAGTTGGTCACATCACTTGAGCCAGAGCGATTATTCGAAGTTCTCGACATGATTGAGGAACGTTATGCAGCTTTTGTCGTTGAGTAATTGAGATTCGTCAAGAAATTGCGATCTTGCACGTGTCTTTGAGATGATCGTTTCGTCTTAGAGACGATAATCATTCACTACCCCTTAAAAATCAAAACAACTATGGGTTTATTCAACTTTGTGAAATCAGCTGGCGAAAACGCACTCAACAAGATTGACACAGCAAAAGAAAACGTCTCTAAAGAACAACTCATGATGAACATCGCATCTGCGATTGAAGTTAATGTCGACAATCTCGGCATCGATGTACAAGACGATGTCGTCTTCATCACAGGAGAGGCCGCTACACAAGAAGACAAGGAAAAACTCATCCTTGCACTCGGCAATGTCGAAGGTATTGCATCAGTCAATGACGATGCATTCAATGCACCAGAAGCACCAGTCGCGACCTTCTATACAGTTCAAAAAGGCGATTCATTATCTAAGATCGCCAAAGCACACTACGGTGATGCGATGAAATACCCAGTGATCTTCGAGGCAAACCGCCCGATGCTCAAAGATCCAAACAAGATCTATCCAGGACAGTCGCTTCGCATCCCAAATCTAGACGAAGCCGCATAAGACTCGATTTCTAGCGATTCGAGATTGCATATTGAAGTCATTCATCATGCGCCATCGCCCCAAGCAGCAGAGCTGCTTGGGGCGTCGCTATGTTACGTGGCTCGCTGTTCGCTCGGCTGCTCGTGCTGTGCACTCGCATCTGGCTATCGCCACCACTTCACAGCGCTTGTCGGATATTGAAGTGTCACAGAATTTGATCGAATAAATACTTAAAGTTGAATGATGATATAAAATCGGAGCTACTAGGCGAGTATATTTGACAAGCAGCTAGAGCTGCCACTGAAGATGACCACCGACACACTCACACTCGAAGGATTGCAAAACAAACTTGCATTTATGCAGATTAAGCAGCAACGCTTGGTCTCCATGACTGCCATGATCAATCTCAATACCGATGTGAATGATCTCATCGAAGAGCTTCAAAAAATCTGTTCATTTGAGCTGAGTGTCCGTCGTATTGCTTTCTACTTTCGAGGATCAAAACAATTCTCACTCAAAAAGTCGCACGGCTGCGAGCATCTCGATACGACAGAAGATCTTGAAGTCATTGCGTTACTCAGTGAGCATTCGCGCCCGTCGAGGCTCGATCATAGCAATGTATTTTTAAAGCAGTTTGAGTATGTCATTCCAGTCATGCACAAAGCTGAGCCGCTTGCCTACGTGCTCGTCGGCGACATGGATACAGAGATGCCAAGTCAAGATGATGTGTTTGATACGATTACCTTTATCCAGACTTTGACCAATATCGTCGCAGTCGCCATCGAAAACAAGCGACTTTTTAAGAAGCAAGTTGCCCAAGAAGCGCTCAATCGAGAGATCGAACTCGGTAGACAAATGCAGCGGCTGTTGATACCCGATGAGCTCCATGATGCAGATGGTGTCAAGATGGACAGCATCTATCAACCACATTTTGGTGTTGGCGGAGATTACTTTGATTACATCCGCCTGCCTAATGGCAAGCACCTTGTCTGCATAGCAGATATCAGCGGCAAAGGAGTAGGCGCGGCCCTTCTCATGGCCAATGTTCAAGCACATGTTCACGCGCTTGCCGAGAAAGGCCTAAAACCCAAAGAGTTTGTAGAGCAGCTCAACCGATCAGTACTCCGTATTACAAAAGGCGATCGATTTATCACATTTTTTGGTGGCGTATATGATGATGCGACAGGTGAGCTGATCTACGTTAATGCTGGTCATAATCCGCCGTTATTTTGTGTCGGCAGCGATCCGATCGTGTCCTTGCGCACAGGCTGTACCATCCTTGGCAATTTTGAAGAACTTCCAACAATAGAAGTCGGCCGCTATCAACTCAAAGAGCGAGGTTTGCTTGTTCTGTTTACAGATGGACTGACAGATCTGGTAAGTCCAGACGGTGCATTTCTCAATTCTGAGGACGTTGTTGATTTTTGTGATCGCAATCGAGATCTTTCGCCAGAGTTGTTTAATCAAGAGCTCTTGCAGCACATTGATACATTTACGGGTGGAAGCACGAGTCATCCAGATGATATTTCGGTCTTTACGATAGAATTAATTCCGTCTTAATCGCACTCTAAATGAAATATATACTTCTTGTATTGTTGTTTATTGCAGCCTATTACGTTATTGTAAGACCGCTCGTTAAAGCACTTATCGGTCCTGCTGAGCAAGAGAAGCTGCGCGATCAAGATGTTGGGTATACTGAATACGAAGAGGTGCTCGAAGAAGAAGAACGCCGTTAAGATTCTCAATTAAAATTGCCCCGACTCCAAATAAATGGTAGTCGAGGCAAGCACAAAAAACAACAACTCAACCCATGAGAAGTGTTGCGGTATTAAGCAGCTACATGGCGACGAAGACTTGTGCCATAGTGTGCTTCAATTTGACGTTTGAGCGCTTTTCGCGCAAAGAAGATTCGGCTCTTGACAGTGCCAAGTGGTAGCTCCATGTGATCAGCAATCTCCTGATACTTATAGCCTTCAAAATGCATATTGAAGGGGATACGTATACCATCATCGAGGTCTTCAATCATTTTATGTAGCTCTTTAATGAGGATGTCGCTTTCGGCTGCATTCCCGATCGTACGAGACTTAGATGAATTGAGAAAATAATTATTGTCAGTCGTGTCAATAATTGTGTTGGCCTTCATCTTCTTTCGATAATTGTTAATGAAGATATTTTTCATGATCGTGAATGACCAAGCCTTGAGGTTTGTACCTGGTTTAAACTTCTCACGATTTGACATTGCTCGAAATGCGGTCTCTTGGTAGAGATCTTTTGCATCATCTGAGTTCTTTGTCAAGTTGTAGGCAAATGCATTAAGCATATTTGTGAGGCCATAAAAATCAGAAGTGAATTCAGCAGCAGACATATGATGAGAATTTAATGTTGAACGATTTGTTGAACCAAACATACAGCACGATTAAACAGAATGCAAGTTTTTGTCTAAGAATAATTTTGAGATTTTAACTTCAATTTTCTATTTTATCGACCTTAAATACTGATAATCAATGAGTTGAGTCTTTGAAATTTGATTTGATAAATTTTCTCAACTTTCAATAAATTTTGAAAGTCGTTCACTTAATGTCATAATCCTTTGTAGAGTTGAGTATTTTGTTGAAGCATTCAATCGTAGAAATATGAGTAGAATGGCATCACCGCACTCAATATGAGTGCGGTTGGGCTGTCCTCCTGAGAATTCGTGATACGCAGTACGGTAGCCTAGCCGCCTGCACTTCGCTAGGCGTCCGCTCGCAAGCTCGCGCTGCTCCCATCCCCGATGCGTATTCAGCTGGGTGGACAAGCGCTGCGAAGTGGTGCGACGTAGGAGCAGACGCGCAGCGGCCGAGCGAATAGCGAGCCACGTAGCATAGCGACCCAAGCGCATCAAGCGGAAGCGGAATGCGCGCAGGGATGGCCCAATTTTATCTTGAAATTAAAGAGGGCTAGAAAAAGTCTGACGTGGCGACAATGTGTCAATGTATGTTCGTGTAGACTCTATATCATTGAGTATTTTGCAAGTCAAAGGAAATACATCTGGAAATTGAACTGGAGCAAATCCGCTCAGCAACAAGTGAGAATCAGGACAAATGCGTTGCAGGACTTCTACATATTGTTTTGCTGCATCGGCTGAAAACGTCTCATTGAGAAAAGTGAAAATGTATTTGGGTGCTTGAAGTTTGTATGCCATCTCGATATTGTCGAGCGGGACATCTGTACCAAGGTATATAGTCGAAATACCTCGAGCACGCATCATATACTGCAAGAAGAGAATTGATAATTCTTGATTGTCTCCTTCGGGCAGATAAATAAGGCTCTTTGGAGCAGATACCGATGTAGGCCCGAGCTGGATAGAGTCTGTTGCTGCTATAATTTTCTGACGGATGAGAAATGTAATAAAATTTTCTTGCGCAGGAGTCGTGCTGCCAGTCATCCAAAGTATTGTCAGTTTTTCGAGAAATGGAAGTATGATCTCGATCATGACATGCTCAAATCCGTAGCGCTCAGTATTGTCGCGAATGATTCGATCAAAGTCGTATTCATTCATATCGATCATCGCAAGTGTTAAGGCATCAAGTTGAGTCGAGTGATCTTGACTGAGCTTAGAGATGCTTCTGACTTTGTCGATGATTTCGCCTGCTGACATTTTGGCGATCTTGGATATTTTGTACCCATTACGATTGAGCAGTGCAATATTCAAAATGTGCTTGAGGTCTTCTTCAGTGTAATATCGAATATTAGATGGCGTACGCTGTGGCACAACAATAGAATAGCGCTGCTCCCATATACGTATCGTATGGGCTTTGATGCCTGAGAGCTGTTCAATATCCTTGATGCTATAGATTGCCACGAAAAATAGAACCGATTGATTGGCTTATTGTTCGTAAAAGATTGTAAAACCTTGCATTGTAAAATATTATGTGGTTACATTTAGAGTTTATTGCTTTTTGTTTCACGTAATTTCTTTTTATGAAAATTTTCAACTCTCTTTTACTGAGTGCTGTCCTTTCTATGGCGTGTTCGCTCGGTATTTATGGACAATATTGTCCCTCAACCTACAATAATGCTTGTACTTCTGGAGACTTTTTAGATGGTGTTGTATTTGAGTCGATCAACAATACTGGTACAGGGTGTACAAATCCTGGAGCGAACAACTACGTGGACTATCGTGGTACGTTTGGAGCTACTGTGACCCAAGGGCAGTCGTATACGATTACTGCAACCTCTGGTCCAAGCTGGGGACAGTATATGGCTGCTGCGATCGATTTTGATCAAGATGGTACTTACAATGGCGTAGGTGAATTTTTTGACATTGGATATTCTGCAGCTGGAGTTCCAGTCAATGGTACAATCACAATACCTGGTACCGCGACTACCGGTCTGACGACAATGCGTGTATTCTGCCAGTTTGGTACGACTGTGCTTACACAAGCAGATATATGTGCTGCTCTTTCTTATGGTGAGGCTGAAGAATATGATCTGACAATCATTGCTCCTGTACCGAACGAAGCAGGTATTTCTGCAATTACTGCCCCGAGCAGTGGTTGTGGTTTAACAGCAGCTGAAATTGTGACTGTAGATGTAACGAACTACGGGACGTCTCCAATCACGAGCATCGATGTGAGCTATTCATTCAATGGAGGAGCTCCAGTAGTCGAGACAATGACGACTCCGATTGCCTCACTCGCTACTGAATCGTATTCATTTACGACTCCTGTGAATGCAAGTTCATTTGGAACATATACAGTTGATGCTTGGACAACACTTACCGGTGATGTTGTTCCATCTAATGATTCAATCATTGGATATTCATTTGATAATATTCCGCTTGTAGGGACATTGCCTTATTCAGAAGATTTTGAAGCTGGAAATGGAGGTTGGACTGCTTCAGGTGCAAACTCTTCTTGGGCATATGGTACTCCTGCTGGAGTACAAATCAACGCTCCTGCGAATATTGGTACTGGTGCATGGGTCACAAATCTATCTGGTGATTACAATGCAAGTGAATTTTCTTACTTAGAATCTCCCTGCTTTGACTTCTCAGGAATTACAGATGATCCTGTTCTTCGCTTTGATTTCAATTTTTTGACAGAGTCATGCTGTGATGAAGGTTGGGTCGAAGTGTCAACTGATGCTGGTACTACTTGGTCAAAGCTTCTCGCAGGACCATCTGCAGCGAACTGGTATAACGATACGGGAAATCAATGGTGGGATGGTGCAGCTACAACAGGCTGGACTAATGCTCAAAACAACTTGACTGGTACAGCGGGTTCCTCTTCTGTAAAGATTCGGTATGTTTTTTCTTCTGATGGATCAGTTCAAGAAGAAGGATTCGGTGTCGATAATATCAATATCCTCTTCGGGTTTGATGATGCACAAGTTTCGCTTGTTAATGCTCTCTCTGGCTGTGGTTTGACAACAGCTGAGACTATAGGAGTAACAATCACAAATACTGGTACGGATACTTTGACGACTATTCCAGTTTGCTACACTATTGATGGCGGTGCTCCTATTTGTGAGACTGCTACAATCACATTGGCGCCTGGCTTCTTTGGTAGTTACACGTTTACTGCTACAGCTGATCTAAGCGTAGTTGGTAATTACTCGATTTCTGGATTTACAATGTTGCCTGGTGACTTCGACAATTCGAATGATACAACGACAATCATCGTTTCGAGTATTCCTACGTTTAGTGGTGGTTTACCTTATGTAGAAGATTTTGAAGCAGGAGATGGTGGATGGACAGCATCTGGTGCTAATTCATCTTGGGCGTATGGAGTGCCTGCTGGTCCTGTTATCAATTCAGCTGGTGGATGCGGTACTCAAGCTTGGGTCACAAACCTCACTGGAGACTACAATACAAATGAAAATTCATTTTTGACCTCTCCTTGCTTTGATTTCTCTTCATTGACTGCTGATCCGACATTCCGCTTTGATCTCAACTTTGATTCAGAATCGTGTTGTGACGAAGGTTGGGTAGATATCTCTGTAGACGGTGGAACAACTTGGACAAGACTTGGTACAAGTGGTACTGGAACAAACTGGTATAATGATGCAACAAACCAATGGTGGGATGGTGCATTTACGACTGGATGGCAGCAAGCAGAGCAAGTTTTACTTGGTGCAGCTGGTCAATCAAGCGTGCGCATCCGATTTGGCTTTAGTTCAGATGGCTCAGTTCAAAATGATGGTTTTGGAATAGATAACATCTTTGTCTTTGATAATCTGGATGATGCATTGTCTGCCGGTGTTTCGTCTCCAGTTTCAGGTTGTGGTTTATCTGCAACTGAGCCTATCGTTATGGACATTGTCAATAACGGTACAAACCCAATGACAAACATTCCTGTCTGCTTTAGTGTCGATGGTGCTGCTCCAGTTTGTGAAACTGCAGCAATTACAGTCGCTCCAGGAGCAACCGCTTCTTACACATTTACTGGAACAGCTGATTTCTCAGTTGCAGGTACATACGTCGTTGATGTCTACACTTCTTTAGTTGGTGATGCATTCGTTTGTAATGACACAGCTTCTACGACTATCGTTACTGCGCCTATCGTAGCAGCGTTCCCTTACTCAGCTGATTTTGAAACAGGTCAAGAAGGTTGGTACACATACGGCACTCCAAATACTTGGGCAGCAGGTGTGCCAGCAGGTGCAACGATCAGTAGTGCTGGTGGTTGTGGATCACAAGCATGGGTGACCAACCTCACTGGTGATCACGACGCTAACGAAGCATCATTTGTGCAAGGTCCTTGCTTTGATTTCTCAGGATTAACTATAGATCCAATCTTACAGATGGAAATCAACTACGAACTTGGCTTCGGAGAAGAAGTGCAAGTACAAGTGTCTACTGATGGCGGTGTCACTTGGGCTCCCCTTGGCGTTACTGCTGGTCCAGGAACACTTAACTGGTACACAGATCTAATCACAAGTTCCTGGGATGGAAGTGTCAGTGGAGGCTGGATTCCAGCTCGTACTCCGATGACTGGTCTTGCAGGGCAGTCTGACGTGCGCATTCGCTTTGCGATGATTACAGATGGCTTCGGAGGCAATGAAGGTTTTGCATTCGACAATATCATGGTTTACGATATGTTGACTGATATTACACCAGTCGCAGTTGGCGGCCCAATGTCATCTTGCGGTTTGACAAGTGCAGAAGTGCTTACTGCAGATATTACAAACTTTGGTTCAGCAGCTGTCACGAGCGTTGATGCTTGTTATTCTGTCAATGCAGGGACTCCAGTATGTGAAACATTCACGGTATCACTCGCACCAGATTCAACTGTTACAGTAACATTTGCAACGCCAGTGGATTTCTCGGGTGTCGGGTCATACGATATTCAAGTTGTGACATCCCTCATAGGTGATGGTATTACTTGCAATGACACTTCAGATATCGTCAGTATTGACAATATTCCAGTCATTAGTACGCTGCCTTACCTTGAAACATTTGAAAGCGGTCGTGGCGGTTGGACTTCAGGAGGTACAAATAGCTCTTGGGACTTCGGTACACCTACTAAACCAACAATTGTTGGAGCTGCATCAGGTGTCAATGCATTTACAACAGGTGGACTAGGTTCTGGTACATACAATGCAAATGAAGACAGCTATGTCATCAGCCCTTGCTTTGATATGACGGCAGCACCAACAGATCTCTGGGTCGCTATGAAAATCTGGTACAACTCAGAGTTTAGCTGGGATGGCGCAGTACTTCAATCAACGATTGATAGCGGAGCGACTTGGGTCAATGTTGGTGCGTTTGGCGATCCTGATAATTGGTACACAGACAATACAATCAACGGTAATCCAGGTGGACAGCAAGAAGGTTGGACAGGTCGCGCTTCAACAAGTGATGGCTCAGGCGGCTGGGTGCAAGCAAAGCATCCTCTTGATCCAGCTTTATCTGGTCAAATGAATGTCCGCTTCCGTGTTGCGTTTGCAAGCGACGGTTCAGTACAAGATGATGGATTTGCTTTTGATGATTTTGCTATTGGTCAATTACCTGCCGTCAATATCGGCATGGACACGATGACGCTCTGCGAAGGCTCGATGCTCGATGC
>JAHDHF010000249.1 GCA_020631455.1 Saprospiraceae bacterium | reverse complement strand
GACATTTGCAGCAATGAAGTATGCATTCCTCCTTATCATATTGCTTGCATCTGTGTCAAGCAGCCTTCGAGCAGAAATAACAGTTCGCGTCAAAGTCGATAATCCGACCACACGCGATATCACCTTTCGCTACATAGAAGATCCACTCACGCACAACGGTCGGAAGTACACACTCGCACTGCGGCCTGGTAGCGATGAGATCAATACGATCCTGAGTATCCCAGGAGATCAAGTCGTTACGCTTGAGTATGACCAGTTACACATTCCGATTTATGTAGCCGCAAATGACCAGCTCGATATTCGATTAGATGGCAGCCAGCCGACGACGTCCATCACATTTGCAGGACAACATGCCGCCGCCAGACAGACGCTCTACAGCTACTCGCTCAACGCGTATCTCCTAGAGAAAACGACCAAGATGTTTGACGGATATTGTTCGCTGAGCCTACCTCAAAGTATGGTGAGTCGCATTGAGCAAGCATCTTCACCGCGCGGATTTTTTGAGCAGCTCCAAGCAGAAAAAGATGTACTCAATCGTGTCAAAAACTCTGGAGCATCACTGCCACGAGTAGCACAAGAATACATGGATCAGCACAGTCGTTTTGCGCCAGCGGCTTGGGGCATCGCATACATTCTACACTGGACAGGGCCGATCAGCCGTGATGACGCGCAGCAGATGCTTGAGCAGCATCGCAGCACCTTGCAAATCTCTGATCTCAGCGGATACGAGTCGATTGTATTTGATCAATATGCGCGCGCGCGCCTCCGCCTCGAAGACTATATCAATCCGCTCAGCGTCGATGAACCAGTATCGTACTTCGATCATGTCGACAAGATTTTTTCTGGACAAGTCGCTGAATATGTCAAAGCGCGCATCTTCTTCGATGCCAAGCAAGGCGGCGACAAGAAACTCGTTAACTATCGCTTCGAAGAGTACAGCCGCTCGACGACCAATACAAAATATAAGGACTTTGTCATCAAGCATTTTAATCTCTCTCCAGACGAAGTGCCAGATGCTCCAGTGCCCAATTTTAGGCTGCCCAATGAATCAGGCCGCATGGTGACACTCGACCAGTATCGTGGTAAAGTCGTTTACATTAGCTTTTGGGCCACATGGTGCAAACCATGCCTCGAAGGATTTAAAAAGAATAAATACGTGCGCGATCAGCTGCTCGAAAAAGGCGTTGTTTTAATTAATATTTCAATCGATGATAGCCCTGAATTGTGGCGCAAAACAATGGGACGATTTCCGATGCAAGGCATCAATCTCCAAGCAGCTAATGCAGACCGTGTCAAAGTACAAGAAGATTATGGCTTGAGTAGTTTGCCTGTGTATATCATCGTCGATAAGCAAGGGCGCTACGCATATCTGCCAGAGACAAAATCACGTAATATTGTCGATGCTTTTGAGCAGCTCATGCGTCAATAATTAAATAATTATTATGGGCCATCCTTTTTCTATTTTTTTATTTCTCGAACCCATCCTAAATCCTTCCCTTAAAAAGGGAAGGACTTTTTTTATTAAAAAATAGAAAAAGGTCGATATGCTCCGTGGCTCGCTGCAACCCTGAGTAGTCGGGGGTCGCTCGGCCGCTCATTGTATTCGCGTCTGCTGCACACCACTTCGCAGCGCTTGTCCTTTTCTTTCCAAATCCTCATAGGGTTTAATGATTATAGAAGGGTTTTATTAATACAAAATGAACCATGGAAGGGTGATAGTATATGTCACCCCTTCGGGGTTTTTAGTAATAGTTTTTTTATTTTAGAATCATTCAATCCCTTCGGGATTATGTTATAAGCAATGTGTTTTTTTTTGCAGGCATAGGGATAGGAGCAGCGCGAGCGTAGGGAGCGGACGCGCGAAGTATGAGCGCGGCTAGGCTACCGTACTGCGGA
>JAHDHF010000085.1 GCA_020631455.1 Saprospiraceae bacterium | reverse complement strand
AATTTGCCGTGGAATTCATTCCGCGGTAATTATAAAAAGCTAGGTTACCGTACTGCGTACAGCCCGACCTCGCGCAGCGAGGGCAGCCCCAAATTATTCTTGCATCATTCTTTGCCGGCAATGCTGAGATCAACAATCGGCTGCTCAGGATGACATGGGTCGAGATTGAGCAATGCGCTCAGCTCCGAGTACAGGTCTGGCAACACCTCTTTGAAGCGGGCGGGCGATGAGAAGAAATGCTCAACGGCTAGACCGAAAAGCTCTAGATTCTTGTTGTTGGTATACTTGAGGATAGCTTGGTGATCAAATCCTCTGATCTCAGCAAAGTCAATCAAAATATCTTGCTTGCGGAGTCCAGCAATGGTGTCGACGAGCTTTTGTTCGTACTCAAAGACTTGGGCAGCCTCGTACATGCAGACGTCAAAGGATCGCGCACGATCGGTGCTTGAGTGCAGTACGGTCATGGAATCAAAGACAAGAACGCCATCTTCGTAGTCGATTTCGCTTGAGTGCAGCGGCTCGTGCTTGGGCGAAGGAAATTTATGCGGATAAAACACCGCTGTCTCAAAGTGATTACAGAGATATTTGGGCAGTCCGAATGTGAGCTTAACAAAGGCAGAACTCAGCCACATTTTGACATCCGTTGTGATTGTGTCATCGGTTTTGGCTTCGTACTTAAAATACAGCATCATAATGCTGAGGCGCTTCATGTAGCGGCCTTTGAGGTTATCACTCAATGATCCAAATATTGGCTCAAAACGCATCAATAATTGTGCGACCTGCTCGGGTAAGCGTGGCGGATTTCGCTTGTAATACCACCAATGTATTTGAGGCCGAAAGACGAGTATCAGCGCTGATAAAATAGCGATGATGATTAAGTAAATCGATCGAAGTCGAGAACTGTCTTCAAAGAAAAAAACAACAACACCGATGAGGATGAGTGGAGCAAGGAGGTAGACCGTCAACATAGGCTGACGAATCTACGACGGAAGGTCAATTTGTATTAATGCCCTCGAAGGAGAAATCGCCCATCTCCTGTCTCTAGGCTGCTAATCGTCCGATCGGGCCCTAGAAACATGTAGATTGAGCCTTTGTTTGTAGAAAGCTCGATGCGTGTTGGCTCAGGATTGCTTTGAGCTGCAGCCGTTTTTTCTTTCATCTTAGAGACGATGTATCGCTGCTTGATTTCTTTTGGCTCGTCATCGGGATTCTCTTTGTCGTACTGAAAGAATCGGAGATTGACTGCACGTTTGAGGCTCATTTTTTTCTTCTTGCCTGAGTAGACAGTATCGACACTAAACGTGAAGCAAAGGCTATCGCGCATCGCTACGCGGTCTTGCTTTTCGCCAGTCACCATAAATGGTCTGACTTCCATATCGTTCCACATTAGCTCTGGATCATTGATAAAGTGCTCGCCAAGATCAGAGAAGTAATCTTCTTCGCGATTGTTGACTCGTTCGCTGATTGCTGCTTGGTAGTAGATGATCTCTTCAGCTTTGCCGCCTTTTTTGAAGATCAATGCATCGACTTGGTCGAGGTCATTCAAAATCACTTTGAGGTGACCTTGCTGCGTTGGGTTACGCGCATTCATGAGCTGCAATTTGTAACCAAACTTGGCTGGATTGATCGAAACAACACTGTATGCACCGACGTCTTTCGTTGATTCGTTTTCGCTTGTGATATAGAGATAATTTTGCGAAACAGAGAATGCAATGTCTTTTGGATTGAGATTTCGATCAGTACCACGCTTATGATTGAGGAGCTTGTTTGGCTTAAATGTGTAGCCGAGTAAATCTTCTACTTGCCGAAAGCGTCGATCTGTGATGTAAGAGTATTGTCCAAAAACAAGGGGAGCGAGTATCGCGCTGAGCAAGCACGTCAAAATGAGACCTTTCATAAAAAATTCGAATCTGAGGGTTGGTAGACAGATTGAAAAATGTATGCCAAGTTACAATTTTGCTTGAAACAGACCAATGAGACCGCTACCTTGCTCGTCGATTCAATTAAAGGTAACCATGACGCACAAGCCAACTGCAACCAACGCCCACGATTATATCCAGCACTATATGTCGATCGCTCCTGACATGCCTTTGCTTGATGCTCTAAGAGCCACGATGCAACAATTTGAAGATTGTCTCAGCAATATCACCGAAGAAAAAAGTCTCTACCGATACGAAGAAGGCAAATGGAGCATTAAAGAAATCGTAGGGCACATGATCGACGTCGAAGTCGTCATGGCATATCGAGCATACTCAATATCCAGAGGCGAGAGCCAAACACTCCCTAGTTACGAACAAGATGATTATGTACGAGACGTCGACTATTCGCAAAAAAAATATACTGAGCTCATGCAGCAGCTCCGAGCAATACGAGCAGGCAGCATCGCGATCTTTCAAACCATGTCTGACAATGAGCTCGACAGAGAAGGCACATATTCAGCTCCGACCAATCAAGTCAGCCCACGCATCACAGGCTACATTTTGTGCGGTCACATGATCCATCACATTAATATTCTCAATGAGCGATATTTAAATACTTAATCGAATAATTTGGGGCTGCCCTCGCTGCGCGAGGTCGGGCTATCCTCCTGAGAATTCGGGATGCGCAGTACGGTAGCCTAGCTTTTATCTTTTCTATTAAAAAAAGAAAAGATAAAATCCGCATCGCTCCTTGCTGTCGCTCGCGCTGCTACTATCCCTCAGCCATAAATTTAATACACAAAGAAAAAAACGTCATACTGTTTTTTATTTAGATCAGTCTAAATCCAAAATATTAAATGACGATACGTTGTAGTCTTCGTTTACTTCTACTAGAATTTTTCGTTTCTTTAATTCTGGTGTCGTGCTATAAGATTCAAATTCTAAAATCATTTTACCTAGATAGCATGGCCCAGGATATTGCTTAATATACTTGATTTCTTCAAGAGGGCGAACTGCTTTTGACCAACCACGAAGCTTTTGATCAGAAGTGAACCAATAGCGATCAAGCGGTAGAAGATTTTTCGCTTTATTTATATCGCGGTTCTTTAAAAATTGTAGAAAGAGTTCTGCTGTTTGTATTCGTTTTTGTTCTATTGATTTTGTGTCAAGTGTAGCACGCAAGCGTTCAATATTTCTCTTTTTGTTTTCTATTTTTAATACGAGTTTGCTTAAGTTTTGTTTCGAGTTTTCCTTGTCGATATACAGAATTAGCTGAACTCTTGATTTATATCGCGTTCGCCAATCTCTGAGCTTAAATACTTTCACTTCTTCATTGATATCAGGTGATTTGTATGCGCCCATAAATTGAGCATAAAGACGATCTTCTAGCTGTAAGAATTCTTTTTCGAGTGTTTTTTTGAGAAGGGAATCACATGAATTATTGTTATTACTTGTCCAGCTGTATTCAATAGATTGGATCAACGAATCATATTCGTAGTAATAAATTGTTGTCTTTAGTTTGACACATTCGTTCATTGATTTAATATTCGCAAATGGCAGAGCTGTGCCATCTGCTCTTGGGTACGGATCTTCTGACTCTGCAAATGGTTGTTTCCATTTTTCACTTTTCTCCAAAAATTCATTGAAAGTCAAATTGTCAATTCGCGTTTGTATCAACTGTGCGGACAAAACGAAAGGGCTCAATAAAAAGCAGATGCAAAAAGAGATAACGTAATTCATATACAAGCACCTTAAATAGAGCAAATATCATGCAGCTCGGACAAGCGCTGCGAAGTGGTAGCCGCTAGGCTAGACTCAGAAACTGCGATAGCAGTGCGCTGAGGCCGAACGAATAGTGAGCCACGAAGCATAGCGACCGCAGCCGAAGGCTGCGGATGGCCCATTATTTTTAAATTCAAAAAAATGACGACCTTGTCCTTATGACGATCTCAGCTCTCCGAAAATCAATCGAAAAACGTGCAGCAGAAACACATCAAGATATCATCGCTGTGCGGCGACACTTGCATCAATATCCTGAGCTGTCGTTTGAAGAGGAGAAAACGGCAGCGTACCTCTCAGAGCAATTGACGAGTATTGGTATTGAGCATACACGCAATGTAGGTGGTCATGGTATTGTTGCCTTGATTGGACGAGATGATGAGTCGTTGCCCGTTGTGGCATTGAGAGCTGACATGGATGCCCTGCCAATCACCGAAGCGAATGATGTGCCGTACAAAAGCCAACACGAAGGCGTGATGCACGCTTGCGGTCACGATGTGCATACGGCTTCTTTGCTTGGAGCGGCCAGACTGCTGCATGAGATCAGTGATGCTTTGCCGGGGCGAGTTAAGCTCTTGTTTCAGCCTGCTGAAGAACGAATGCCTGGAGGCGCGAGTTTGATGATTAAAGACGGTGCTTTGCTGAACCCTGCTCCCGCGAGCATTATCGGGCAGCATGTGCATCCGCCGCTTGAAGCTGGTAAAATCGGCATGCGAGCAGGTCTATACATGGCGTCGGCTGACGAAATCCATGTAACAGTACATGGACGAGGCGGGCACGGCGCACTGCCGCAAGATTGTGTCGATCCAGTTGTGATCATGTCGCACATGATTACTGCATTGCAGCAGATGGTGAGCCGTAAGTGCAATCCGACCTTGCCGTCTGTCTTGACTTTTGGCTATGTCAATGCTGCTGGCAGCACCAACGTCATCCCAAATGAAGTCAAACTCATGGGCACATTTCGCACGATGGACGAGTCTTGGCGCGCAGAAGCGCACAGACAAATGAAGAAAATGGCTGAAGGACTCTGCGAGAGTATGGGCGGTAGCTGTTCATTTAATATCGTCAAAGGCTATCCTTGCCTCGTCAACGAACCCAAACTCACTGAGCGAACATTCAAAGCTGCTCAAGAATACCTCGGCTCAGAAAATGTGGTCGAGCTTCCAATCAGAATGACAGCAGAAGACTTTGCGTATTATTCTCAAGAGATGGCAGGCTGCTTCTACAGACTCGGCACAGGTAATGTTGCCAAAGGCATTACTTCTCCAGTGCACACCAATACATTTGACATCGATGAGTCAGCTCTTGAGCTCTCACAGGGTTTAATGGCGTGGTGTGCCATCAGCGAATTGGAGCATTTAAACGGGCGTTAATCTGTTTTTTGAGCTCATTGGTAGAGACAAAACGACTTCTAGTCAGCCAAAAAGGGCTGTTCTGTTCCTTCGCACAATCTTTTCAGTCTTAATGAGTGTAAAGCAGCTTGGCTGCAATACCATTTCATACAAACCCCATTGTATTATGAAAACGATTTTTTCACGAAAATTGGCAACTCGCTTGAGTTTAGCATCAGTTATGCTCTTGAGCTTACCCATGATGCTTCTTGCACAAGAAGCTGGTGCAGATCCAGACACAATTGATGATGCCTTAATGCGCAATGTCAGCTTCTTCGAGTCATTATCTATAGTCGGGCCAGTCGCGATATCGCCATTCTGGGCATTGTTTCTGACTTCCTTGGCAAGTAATCTAGGTATCGGAAATGATTTTATTGTGCAACATCCATTGCTTGGCAATTGGATTACACTCATCGTCACTGGCGTTCTAGCCACAGTCACGACGATCCCGAATTTGAGTAAACTCAGTAAGCCGCTTGGTCTTGCAGTCCAATACATAGAAGACAATGCCGGCATCGTCGTCGCTGCATTGATAGCGATTACGCCTTACATCGCGCATTATCTCATGAGCGATGTTGATCCAGCGCATGTCACACTTGGTTTGCCTGTGATTCCATTTGCTGTAATTGCGATTTTATTTCTGATCGTACCATATATGCTTGTAGTTATGGCAGTGCGTTACTTGATAGACATCGTTGCGTTCTTGTCACCAGTACCATTTGTCGATGCAAGTGCCGAAATACTCAAAAAAGTATTCGCGGGCGGATTCACAGTCTTGTACATCTTCTTCCCACCACTTGCATTTGCGCTTTGTATTCTCACATTTATTGGAGCATTTTTCTTCTACAATCGAGCACGTCGCAGCACACGATCATTCAAGTACCTCTACGCTAAGCCAGCTTGGGCGGCGATCACAGGTCAAGAGCGCAGCGTGTACGTCACAGATGCTACTCGAAGCATTATCGAAAACTATGGCGTCGGTACAGAGGCACTCGCGATTATGACTGACAAGGCGATTGGCTCGATCGGACCAAAGAAAAAAGCCTGGCTCGTCAAGCAAGGAACACAGTTTCACATCATAGAGCAACGATCACTTCGCTCAGACAAAGTCGAAATCATTGACGGTCCGCTTAAAATCGGAAAAGCACTCGCTCATGCAGTCATCGAAGGTGACAACAATAAGATTTTATTAAATACTGCTAATGCAGAGATGATCGAACAAGTTGCTGACAAATTTGGTTTTACAACCAAAGGCTCTATTGGACTTGCCAAAACTAGCGATGCTGCAAAAGCTAAATTCAAAGAATCGTGGTCAAAGCTGCGCGATGCAATCCATGAAGAGACAACGACAATAGACCGACAGATTTTGACAGGCAAGTAGGCTGTTTCGTGGGGTTACATGTTTTCTTTCACCTGTCCTGTCGGTTCTGCCTCTAGCATTCGCTAGGGGCATTTTTTTATTCGGATTATTTGGGGCTGCCCGCTCACCAAAGGTTCGCGGTCGGGCTATACGGCAGCTCGCTGTTCGCTCGGCCTCAGCCTATTGCTGCGCAAAAGACTGAGTCTACTGCGCACTGCCTCCTATCCCTCAGCTGAGCATGAGTCGAATCGGTGTACATTTGACTTATGAAGATTTGGACTCGTTTACTACCTATCATCCCAACGCTGTTTGTAGGCTGCTTTTTGTTTATAGTTTCATGTAGTAGCAATTCTGACTCACAGGCTGAGTCAGAATATTCAGAAGAAGAGATTGAAGAAATGCGTCGGGAGTTATTGCCCGAGCCAGATGTCAATGAAACAGTCTTGCTTGATACCACATTTCAAGCAATAGGAAACTACCCAGCTGAGTGGTCTATCACTTTCGAAAAAGAAGGAGGAGCCGCGACACTTGTCTCAGACAAATTTGAGAAGCCATACACATTCAAAACACCAGGAGCTGTCCGCGGTAAAGGCAACTCAATGATTTTGGCTGGTATAGCTGATGATGGTAGTAGAGTCGAAATGAGGATCAACGCGAGCAAGTGTCAGAATTATAAAACACTGGAAGTAGAACACTATGCAATCCGCATTAATGTTTCTCAAAAAAATGAAAGCGACAAAATCCTCTTTATGGGCTGCGGCTCGTACGCGAAGTAGTGCAATTGATTTTTTGGACAAGCGCTGTGGAGTAGTGTTGTTTGCAGCAGACGCGAGTGCAACGAAGCGGCCGAGCGAACACGAGCTACGTAGCACAACCCTGAGTATTCGGGGTAGCGACCGCCGAACATCGTGAGGCGGATGGCCCTCAATCATCAATCTAGTTTTTAAGAAAATAGCGTCAAGAATCAAGCTACCTTTGCGGCTATTCATAAGAATCAAGTTATGAAATACAAGCGCAAAGGACACAGTGACTCGTCACTACTCAAGCTCTACAGGCGGCTGCTCATGCCGCGAATGATCGAAGAAAAAATGCTGCTTTTGCTCCGCAAAGGACAAATCAGCAAGTGGTTTTCGGGCATTGGGCAAGAAGCAATCTCAGTAGGTGTGACAGCAGCTCTGCTCCAAGACGAGACAATCTTTACAATGCACAGAAATCTCGGTGTCTTTACGACGCGTGATGTGCCGCTCAACCGACTCTTTGCTCAATGGCAAGGCAAGCAAAGTGGTTTTACAAAAGGTCGTGATCGGTCGTTTCACTTTGGTGCACCAGAATACAATATCGTTGGGATGATCTCGCATCTCGGGCCTCAGCTCTCGCTGGCTGATGGTGTCGGTCTCGCGCACAAGCTCTCTGGAGAAAAGCGTGTTGCCGTCGCATTTACGGGCGAAGGCGGCACTAGCCAGGGTGAATTTCATGAAGCGCTCAACGTCGCGTCGGTCTGGAAGCTACCTGTCATTTTTGTGATCGAGAATAACGGCTACGGACTCTCGACTCCAAGCAGCGAACAGTATAGCTGCGATAGTCTTGCTGATCGCGGGATTGGCTACGGGATGAAATCAATCCAAATCGACGGCAACAACATCCTTGAAGTTTACGAAACAATCAAAAATCTAGCTGCTGATCTACGCGAAAACCCTGAACCTGCATTGATCGAGTGTCGGACATTCAGGATGCGCGGACACGAAGAAGCAAGCGGCACGAAGTACGTACCGAAAGAACTCTTTGAGGAATGGGGTAAAAAAGATCCGATCAGCAATTTCCAATCATGGTTGCTCAAAGAAGAGCTGCTTGATGAGAGCATGATCGAAAAAATCAAAGAATCGATCAAAGAAGAAATCGAAACGAATCTCGAGATTGCATTTGCAGAAGAGGCAACTCAAAGTGATGTTGAGCTGCAGCTCCGCGATGTCTATGCTCCATACGAAGCCGTCATCACTGAGCCGCAAAAAGACTCTACGACAAAACGTCGTCTGATTGACTCGATACATAATGCGCTCAATCTTGCTATGTACAAGCACGATAATCTCGTCTTGATGGGACAAGACATCGCCGAATATGGCGGCGTTTTTAAGGCTACAGATGGTTTTGTGCAGGAATTTGGCAAAGAGCGCGTACGCAATACGCCGCTCTGCGAAAGCGCAATCATCGGAGCAACCCTTGGCATGAGTCTCAAAGGCTACAAGTCGATGGTCGAAATGCAGTTTGCTGATTTTGTGACTTGCGGATTTAATCAAATCATCAACAATCTCGCTAAAGTCCACTATCGCTGGGGGCAGAATGCCGATGTCGTGGTACGGATGCCGACTGGCGCAGGTGTAGGCGCTGGTCCATATCACTCGCAGAGTAATGAAGCTTGGTTTACGCATACGCCAGGTCTCAAGGTCGTCTATCCGAGCAATCCGTATGATGCAAAGGGCTTGCTGTTGGCTGCTTTTGAAGATCCAAACCCAGTGATGTTCTTTGAGCACAAAGCCTTGTATCGCAGCGTGAGTGCTGAAATACCAGATGATTATTACACTTTGCCGCTTGGTCAAGCTGCTTATGCGCGCCGCGGCAAAGCTGCTACAATTATCACTTATGGCTATGGAGTACACTGGGCTCAGAGCTTTGCCGAGTCAAGTGGAATTGATCTCGAAATCATCGATCTCCGTACGCTCTCACCGATTGATTATGATACGATCAGCGAAAGCGTGAAGAAGACAAACCGCGCCATCGTCTTGCATGAAGACACGATGTTTGGTGGTATCGGTGGCGAACTTGCTGCTTGGATCGGCGAACATTGCTTTGAAGATCTTGATGCGCCTGTACGTCGTGTAGCGAGTATGGATACGCCAGTACCATTTGCTGCTGCACTCGAAAAAGACTTCTTGCCTCAAGAACGCTTTGCTACAGTCGTAGACGAACTCCTCGCCTACTAAATCCTCAAGCAAGCACTATATTTGACAGCTTACAACTCAAACAAATGCTGTGAAATCAGAACTCTGATCATCACAGAGGACTAAGCGGAAAATCACCTGACATGAAACGACGTCTCGTGCTCAAGGGCAAAGACCCCGAAGGCAAAGCTCATCTTTTTGCGCTCGAACTTCAACTTGCAGAAAAAAAATTGCACGTTTTCACTTTTGATGCAGAGCATTCAACAGATGAGATGCACCACATGCTCATCAACGAATGGCGCAAAGGTGAAGAAGGTGCAAGCATGCCGCCCGAAGGGAAGCTTGATGTACAAGAGTTCTCTATTACATCATCGCCGATACCTGAGACGTACGAACTTGAAGATCCCGACAGACTCTCAGAGCGTGCCCTCGAATGGCAACTTCTCATTTTATCTCATCATATCAAGCAACAATACGAAGCTGATATATCATTTATTCAAGATAGAGTCGAAGCCCTGACGGCATTTGATCAAACACTCTGGGATGAGCTCAAAACAAAATGGTCAGAAATAACAGACAATATTGCAGGCGGTGACATCAAACGTCACCACACCTTTGGACTAAAGCGAACAGTCGATAAATTGTTTGCGCAATTAAAAAAACTCAAGACAGAAGAATACGCAAAGCAAAAAGCAGCCGCTGAAGAATCATACAAAACCTTTGTCAATAAAATCGAAGGCATTAATAGTAGAATGCTTTTGCCCGAAGAAAATCTTCGAGCATTATTTGACGAATTAAAAATTGTACAAAAACGAGTCAAGCAAGCTGACCTAACACATTCCTTTCGCAATGCACTTTGGAAACGCCTCGACAAAACGTTTCAAGCAATTAAAGAAAAACGATTTGGACAAGCTGCTGCTACAGAATCAAAAGATGGAAAACTCTCTGGCCGACTTCAAGGTATTTCGAGCTCTCTCGACAGATTACTAAAATCGCTTGATCGCGACAAAAAAGAAATTGCATTTCAGAAAAAACGCCTTTCCTCTCCGACACTTAATGTGATGACCGAGCAAATTTGTAACACCAAAATACAAATGATCGAAGCTCGCATGGCATCTAAACAAAAGAAAATTGACGGACTCACAAAAAGCAAAAAAGGCGTCGAAAAACAACTTGCTAAAATCGAAGCAAAAGCAGCCAAGCAAGCTACCCAAGCCGAGAACACATCAACTGTAGGAGTCGACACAGAAAAACAAAATCAACCAGAACAATCGCCTCTAACGACTCAACAAAAACAAGCTACAGAAACAAATCAATCCGAATTAAATACAGAAACTAAGGGCGAATAATTCTCTATTAATTTTGGGCCATCAGTAGCCATGTTTTCTAGTGAATAATTTTTTAATTTTTACTAGAAAACATGGCTACTGTCGCTATGCTACGTGGCTCGCTCTTCGCTCGGCCACCTCATTATATTCGGCGTCTGCTGCAAGCAGCACCACTTCGCAGCGCTTGTCCTCTTAGGGTGTAAGCTGCTAGTCTTTCTTCAACTTTTCCAGCATTTTAGGCGCATTCTCATCCTTTGGGTTTAATTCCAGAACTTTCTTATAATTTTTAATTGCAAGCTCTTTGTTTCCTTTTTTCATGTATGCTTCTCCGAGGCTATCATAGACGTTTGCCTTTTTGGGATATGCAAGAGCATTGATACGAAACGTCAATAAGGCATCATCAATATTGCCTTGATCAAATAAAACATATCCAAATGAATTTAACTCAGAATAACTGGCCGCATATCGAGCCGTGTATTTACCATAGTTCTCAATTTTTTCTTCGATTTTATCTTGCATATTCTTTTGATAAGAATCATGTAATAAAGCTGCCATGACATAGCGAGGTTTACTCGGCATATCATTTAGTATCTGGGCGACATCAGTCTCCATACTTGTCATTGGAGACTCGACAATGCGTCCTATTTCTTTACCTTCTTTATAAAAAATGAATGTCGGCACACGATGGATATTTAATCCTTTTTCTTCGTGAGTTGGACTTTGTTTGTATTTATTATCGCCTCGGTATACATTGATTAATTCTATGCTGTCTTCAGCGATTCCAACAGCGTCCATGACTTTATAAAAAACAGGAACATTGCGTTTGCTGTCGCCGCACCAAGTAGCCATAAATGCTTTGACAGAAATACCGTCTGTTTTTCCTTTTGATTTATTAATTAAATCAGCATTGAGTTTATAAGCGTCATAATTTTTATTGTACCATTCGTCAAATGGAGCTTGCTGCAATGCATCGCAGGTTGATTTTCCGATTAAATGGGTCTTTCCTTTTTTATCGACCATTGTATTATTAATAGCCTTTTTAGTGTGAGGGTTTTGGGCAGGCTTCTGACTTGCGCAGGATTGCAAACTGATAAAAAGATATGTCAATAAAAGTAGAGAAATGTATTTCATAGTAAAATGGGATTAAATGAAGGAATGATCAAATGTATTTGTGTACTCAAATTGTATTTTATCATTGATTTGTTAATTATTGTTTCAATTGAGTTAATTAAATCGTAATTGTTTTTTGCGCCAAGGGGCGTAGGCAGTGGCGCAGCCAGACCGAATGA
>JAHDHF010000084.1 GCA_020631455.1 Saprospiraceae bacterium | reverse complement strand
CCAGCAAGTTTGTTTGATTTTCGCTTGACGTATTGATGTTTTTTGCCAAAAATCGAATATGAAGCATTGCCTCCTAGCGGGACAGAATGTTTTTTTGGTTGAGCAGTTGGTGATTCTATAGTACATGGATTCATCAAATGATACGGAACCCAAAGCACTTTGCTTTTCCGAAAATCAGTTCTTCGTAGATTTTCTTTGGTTAGTTTATCATTATACTTTTGGATAGAAAGCGCAAGATCATAATCATCTATTTGGAGTGAAGTTCTAATTTTTTTTCCGTCAAATCGCTTTATTTCAATTGGCAGCTTATAGACTTGCTTGACACGAAGTCCTTGTCCCTTTTTCATTTTATTAATGCGATAAAACTCACTCAGTGCACACTCAGGTTTGATGTGATAGCGTCGCATTAAGCTATTCGCGCCATCACCTTTACGAGCTGTCGCAGTTACATAATTCGTATTTGGATCAGCATTTGAAAATCCAAGACTCAAAAATGAAAACAATAAAATGAAATAAAAGGGGAGAAATTTCATAGCCACAAATTTACAGTATTTGACTTCGCTGGAGGAGCATCATATCAGCGAGCGTAAGAGCAGCCATCGCTTCTACGATTGGTACTGCACGTGGTAAGACACATGGATCATGTCGGCCGCCGACTTTGAGTTTTATTTGTTCGCCATTTGAATTAACTGTTTGCTGTTCTACTTGGATAGTCGCCACTGGTTTAAACGTTGCATAAAATACGATTGGCATACCATTACTGATTCCGCCTTGTACTCCACCACTATTATTTGATGTAGTCTGGATAGAGCCATCTGCTGCTCGTACAAACGCATCATTATGATCTGAACCATTCATAAATGCTGCTTGC
Organism: Saprospiraceae bacterium; assembly: GCA_020631455.1. Taxonomy (GTDB): domain Bacteria; phylum Bacteroidota; class Bacteroidia; order Chitinophagales; family Saprospiraceae; genus JAHDHF01. The sequence continues at coordinate 11,228 of JAHDHF010000084.1, read as the reverse complement.
GTACCTGAACCAATTTCAAACGCCTTGCAAGCATTAATAGACAAAATCGCATGACCAAGTACTGCATGCAATTTATCAAACACAGGTTCGCCCCAGCCAGCAGGCACTCCAGTGATGATACAAGTAATTTTTCCGCCTATTGTATTTCCAGTGTCGCGAGCGTCTTCTATGAGCGATTGCATTTGTGCCGCTGATTCTGAGTGCGGGCATCGCACCAGGTATTGATCTACCTCAATTTGATTTGGAGCAGACGGAAGTGATGGGCAGATAACAGAACCGACTTGACTCACATAAGCCACAATACAAATGCCTTGGCGATCTAATAATTGTGCAGCCAATGCTCCTGCAGCTACACGCGAAGCCGTCTCGCGTGCAGAGGAGCGCCCTCCTCCGCGATAATCACGGCGACCGTACTTCTCCGAATACGTAAAGTCAGCATGCGAAGGGCGAAACGAGTCTTTCACATTTGAATAATCACGACTCCGCTGATCTTTATTTTTAATTAAAAAACCGATGGGCGTACCTGTAGTCAAGCCTTCAAATATTCCTGAAACAAATTCAACTTGATCTGCTTCATCGCGAGGTGTGGTGAGTGCAGATTGACCAGGGCGGCGGCGCTGCATTTGCGCTTGGATCGCTTCCAAATCTAAGGCGAGGCCACTCGGGCAGCCATCGATGATACCACCGATCATCGGTCCGTGAGATTCACCAAATGTCGTCAATCGAAATCGAGTACCAAACGTATTTGCAGCCATGATTCAAAGGTCGTGACTTTCTTCGATACCTTCTTTTGTATTCATGTCTGAATACTGTTTTTTAAATTGAATTGTTGGGCCATCCGCTCCTCACGAGTTCGTCGCGGTCGCTATGCTTCGTGGCTCGCTGCTCGCTCGGCCGCTTCGTTGCACTTCGCGTCTAGCCTAGCGGCTACCACTTCGCAGCGCTTGTCCTCTTAGAATGTGACAGCAGCTGGCTGAGGGATAGAAGGTGTTGTCTGAACGTAGCGCGACTGTAAAGAGCGCGGAGAGAGTGCCGTATAGCCCGACCTGAATGGAGCAGAGCGAAATGAAGGGCAGCCCCAAACTATTTTTTTCGTCTTGAGAATTAAAGTATTGATCGAGAGAACAAACGCGATCTATTTTTTTGCCTTAAACTTGAAGTATGGGGCGATCAAAAAAGAAAGATGACGAGGTAAAACTGAGACACCGTGCAGAAGAGAATCTGACACCACGGCAGCAAGCAGAGCGTCGTGTCGAAGAGAAAAAGAAATTCTATGCGCATTTTTCTTCATTTGTATTCGTCAATACATTTCTCTTTATACTCAATATGATCACGTCACCAGGTAATTGGTGGTTTTATTGGCCGCTACTCGGTTGGGGATTAAGCATCGTCATTCATGCGTCTAAGGTCTTTGGCTTTCCGGTATTTGGTTGGCTCTCTCCAAAATGGGAAGAGCGGCAAATCGAAAAAGAAGAAGAGCGCATACGTGCAAAGCAGGAAGAACATGCTTGGCGACGTGAGCGTGATGCTCGACTCGAAGATGAGATCAAAGCACTCCGTGAAGACAATTCGCTAGACGGAATGAATCTCGAAGAACCCGAAGATCTACTCAAAGAGATTGAAGAAAAACGAAGACGCCGCATCTAAAGTATCTTGGCTGCATGATTGAGATTGCACTCAATGATATTCGCTTGTACTGTTATCACGGCTTCTACGAAGAAGAACGAATACTCGGCGGCTGGTATCAAGTAGATGCTCGTGTCAAATTACCAGAATACAAAGGCATAGAAACTGATGATCTCAGCAAAACGATCAATTACGAATCTCTCCATGCAATCATTAAACGTGTCATGTCAGAACCATGCGATCTGCTCGAGACGCTGGCAGCTACAATCCGTGACGAGATACTCAAGCAGTACAAGCAATTGCGTGGTCTTGAAATCACGATCAAAAAGCTCAAACCACCATTGAAAGGATATGTCGGCAGCTCAGAATGCACATTGAAATCTTCATTTGAAGCAAAAGATCCTATAACCAAAAAGGCATTTAGCTGCTACAAACATGATTTTTGTTGGTGCAAAGATTCAGGCATTGATCAAGCGACATTCGATCGCCTTAAAAAGCAGTCAAACGGCTGCATATCTAGAGCTTCTTACGATACATTCACCAAGTAAATCATGTTGACTCATGATGTGTCTTCTTGATTGAGAACCCGTCACAAGAAGTACATTTGTAGGGCTGGCATAGTATTTTCAACTTTGCTCCCTATTCTATCACTCCTCATAATACTCAACAATGAATAAGGTATTTCAATTTGCAGTAGCGCTGATGACGATGTCAGTACTTATGTATTCGTGCACAGCATCACAAGTCAACGACGCACTCGGAGCAGTTCTAGGCGGTGCTACACAAGGCAATCTCACTCAACTCGAAGCTTCAAATGGTCTCAAAGACGCTTTAAAGCAAGGCCTCTCAAAAGGAGCTGAGCAAGTCTCTGTCAAAAATGGTTTCTTCAAAAACCCTGACATTAAAATCCTCTTCCCGGAGAAAGCTCAGAATATCAATAATAAATTGACTCAGCTCGGTATGGGCAGCTTAACAGAAATTCTCGTAGAGAAAATCAATAACTCTGCTGAAGATGCTGCCAAAAGTGCTAAGCCTATCTTCTTTGCTGCAATCCGCGAAATGACATTTTCTGATGCACTCAACATCTTAACTGGTCCAGATGATGCTGCTACAAACTATCTCAAGTCAGCAACTTCTGACGAGTTGTACACGGCGTTTAATCCAGTCATCAACAAATCGCTCAACAAAACTGGTGCGCTCGATCAATGGGAAAAAGTCGTCACGACGTACAATAAAATTCCACTTGTACAGAAAGCTAATCCACGTCTTGATGACTATGTAACCAACAAAGCAATGGATGGACTCTTTCACATGGTACAAAAAGAAGAAGTCAACATCCGCAAAAATCCAGGCGCGCGTTCGACTGCTCTTTTGAAAAAAGTCTTTGCTTACCAAGATAATAAATAAGCAGCTCGATATTATTTGAGCATTTGACGCTCCACTTGAATCATCAAGTGGAGCGTTTTTTTATTTAAAGAACGTTCTAGAATTCTATTCTTGACATTCTCGGTACTTTCTTTTCACAACTGTGAAGATGATTCCTTTGATAGCGCATGAGCAGCGTAGTACATTTATGCCCCGTAACGACATCACCACTCACACTGTCAATAAGCTCAAATGGCAAAGTACATTTTCGTTACGGGAGGCGTCACATCGTCGCTCGGCAAAGGCATTATTGCTGCTTCACTCGCCAAGCTGCTACAAGCACGCGGCTATCGCGTGACGATCCAAAAATTTGACCCGTATATCAATATCGATCCAGGTACGCTCAATCCCTACGAACATGGCGAATGCTATGTAACAGAAGATGGCGCAGAGACAGATCTCGACCTTGGTCATTATGAGCGATTTCTCAATACACCAACCTCACAAGCTAATAATGTAACAACAGGGCGAGTCTATCAACATGTGATTGAGCGAGAAAGGCGAGGCGATTTCCTAGGCAAAACGGTGCAAGTCATCCCGCACATCACTGATGAAATCAAGAACCGCGTACGTTTACTCGAAAAAACTGGCCGCTTTGATATCGTGATTACAGAAATCGGCGGCACAGTCGGCGATATCGAAGCTCTGCCATTCATAGAGAGTATACGCCAGTTGCGTTGGGATCTTGGTACCAATAATTGCTTATGTATTCATTTGACCTTGATACCATATCTCAATGCTGCCAAGGAGCTCAAGACAAAACCAACCCAGCACAGCGTTAAAGAATTGCAGCAAGCTGGTATTCAGCCAGATATTTTGGTTTGTCGTACGAGTCATCCCATAGGAGATGATATCAAGCGTAAGCTCGCACTCTTCTGCAATGTCGATGTTGACTCAGTAGTAGAAGCTCTTGACGCAGAGACAATTTACGATGTACCTCTATTGATGCTCAAAGAAGGACTCGATACGACAGTGATGCGTAAGCTCAATCTGCAAGACGCTCCAGAACCTGATCTCAAGCAATGGCGTAATTTCATAGAAGGATTTAAGCATCCAAAGCGTGAAGTCACGATCGGGCTCATCGGCAAATACAACGAGCTGCAAGACGCCTACAAATCAATTTACGAAGCGTTTGTACATGCAGGAGTCGTCAATGAAGCGCGTGTGAATGTTGTGCCAATTCACTCCGAGAAAATTGAGAATCAAGATGACGCTCAAAAAGCGATTGAGCCGCTTGATGGTATCTTGGTTGCGCCAGGATTTGGCGATCGCGGCATTGAAGGCAAGTACGAAGCGATCCGCTATGCGCGAGAGAATAAAATTCCATTTTTTGGAATATGTCTCGGGATGCAATGTGCCGTTATTGAGTACGCTCGTAATGTGCTCGGCATCAGCCAAGCTGCCAGCGAAGAAATAGAACCAAATTCTTCTGAGAAAGTCATCAGTATGATGGCGCGCCAAAAAGAAATCACACAACTTGGCGGCACGATGCGTCTCGGCGCATTTGAGTGCTCAATAGCCGAAGGCAGCAAGTCTGCACAAGCATACAGGCAGCTCGACATCAGCGAGCGTCATCGTCATCGATTTGAATTTAATAATGCTTATCTCGACCGATTTAATGAAAGCGAATTAAAACCCGTCGGTGTAAATCCTGTAAGCTCACTTGTCGAGATCGTCGAGCATCAATATCATCCGTGGTTTATTGGCGTTCAGTTTCATCCAGAATTAAAAAGCACAGTCGAAAATCCACATCCTTTATTTGTTGATTTTGTAGCAGCTTGTCTGAAGCATTCTGCAGAGTAGTTTTCATTTTTTTTTAATAGTTGGGGCTGTCCGCAGCATCATTTCACTCTGCTGCGGTCGGGCTATGCGGCACTCTCTCCGAGTTTCTTTCAGTCACTCGGAGTTCAGACAACACCTTCTATCCCTCAGCCGAATCTTCTTTATTAAGAATTCCATTCATCCATTTCAAAGAGAAGATGTCCTTTTTTACAGTAGAGCGATTTCCCGCCGCTTGCATAAAGACCTTCACCAAATGACCAAGATTTTACCCTTACTTCATTAGGAAGAAATTCTGTATTACACATACAGCAATACGACGAAATGTATACACCCTTGAATAAAAGTTGGCTACAAAAAACATCGAGATAATCAGCTGATTCAAATTTGCTGAATTCAAGAGATAAGTGCGAAAGACTTAGGTTTAAAGATGTCGATTGGTTTTTAAGTTTTATGACTTCACAAATATCCATTAGAAGTGTACATACTTCGAAAAGTTGCGCTCAGACCATTCAGCACTCACGGTTTTCGGCCTCACTAAATCTAAACCTTCTATCCATCAGCCAAGAAAAAATGAAGTTGCAACTGAGAAACAAAACAAAGATTAGTTAAAAGGATCGCTCCATTTTTCTTCAATTTCAAGACTATTATCCGTGAGTGTTTTCAAGAAAGCGACAAGAGCATCTTTCTCAGATTGAGTGAGATTTAGTTGTATTGGATTACCATTGTCATCAATTAACGCAGGAGACAAGGTAGGATGATTCTGAATGCCACTATTATAATGTTCGACAACTTCTTCTAAAGTGCTAAATCGTCCGTCATGCATGTAGGGAGCTGTTAATTCAATATTTCTTAAGCTCGTCGTTTTAAAGCGCCCTTCAAAAACTGGATTCGCAAATACTTCACCAGCGCCCAAATCAGTTGTAGAAATTACGTCTAAACCATTGTTTTGTGGACCTGGGTTGGCACTGACAAATGCTTCTGTTGTGTGGCAACCAAAGCATGCAGCTCCACCATTTGGAATAGTTTGAAAGAAGATGTTTTTTCCAAGGTTTTCTTCAGTAGTAAAATTTGGAAAATTAGCACCAGGACTATTTGATAAAGATCTGCCTTCGTCATACCTACTCGAATAACTAACAATACTTCTTATAAATTGTGCTAATGCTTTCGAGATTCGCTCCTCGTTTACTTCTTGAGTCCCAAATGCATTTTCGAATAGCTCACTATAATATGATTGAGATTGGACCGTATTTACTACTTGCTCTAGGGTCATTCCCATTTCTACTGGATCTTGGAAAGGCATTAAAACCTGTTCCTCTAAGGTACTTGCACGTTCATCCCAAAAGAATCTCCCTCTTTGATAAAATCGTGCATTGATTAAAGTCATAGAATGCCTACTAGTTAGTCCTCCATCAAACCCTAAACTCAAAATTTCATTATCCGAAAAGCCATTTTCTTGCTTGTGGCAGGAAGCACATGATATAGTTTGATTTGCACTTAATTTCTTATCATAAAATAAAACCCTACCTAGTGTAGCTCCATCATCAGTTATAAGATTATCTGTGGGTGTATTGTCAATACCGTTTATTGATGTAGGTAGGATCTGTCCACCTACATCAATCGTAAAGTGGCTTGGCAGATTAAGACTAGAGTAGTCAAATGGAATAATTGGTAAGTCAAGTGTCATTGATTCTTGTTCATTGGCTTCTTCTTTTTCGCAAGCAACCAATGCAATCACAAAAAAGCATAAGACAGCATATACAAGGTTTCTTGATCGTTTCATAAAGTTCTTGTTGTAATGATGATCTAAATCTTAGAGTATCTTTTCGTACCAAGGTTTAAACATGATAGAAACTAGATAAGTTATTAAGTTTTATTTAGATAAAGAGTATCTCGGACAAGCGCTGCGAAGTGGTGCGAATGAAATGAGCAGACGCCGTAGGCGGCCGAGCGTACAGCGAGCCACGGAGCATAGCGACCGCTGCCCTAGGCAGCGGATGGCCCACAATAATTGAAAATTTATTGCTCGAAGTCGAGCTTAACTGTGCCTGAGTCAGCTGCTGGTCTTGCTTGGCATGTCAAGATGTAACCATCTGCGATCTCGTCATCATCGAGTGCAAAGCAGACTTCCATATCAACTTTGCCTTCGGTGACTTTGGCGATACAGGTGCTGCACGCGCCACTACAACAGGAGTAGGGCGCATCGTGCCCCATGCGGAGGAGCGCATCAAGTATCGTCTCCTTGCCCTCTAGCTCGACATCGATCGATTTGCCACCAAGTAAGACGTTGATTGCAGCATCAGATCCGACAATATTCGAGGCTTCAGAATCAGATTTTGGTTCGGCTGAAACGAAGTACTCAATATGAATACTTTTGTTTTCGACGCCTTGCGATTTGAGCTGCTGCTTGAGGTCTTCCATCATTTGAGCAGGTCCGCAAATGAAATGTTCTGCTGCTTCATACGGCTTTGGCAGCTCCTTCATGATTTCTTGTACAGCAGTTGCAGTCAAGCGTCCAGTGCGACCGTCCCAGGATGATTCTTTTTTGCCAAACATGCCTTTGAGTCCACTGGCTTTTTTCTGCTTGGGCTGACTGAGACTATGCGTTACGGTGAGTTGCCCTTTGTGCCTAGCTTCGAGCTGCTTAAGCTCATCTTTAAAAATGATCGAATCTTCGTCGCGATTGCCATAAATAAGGTGAACCATACTCTTTGGCTCCTGCTCTAAGACAGATCGCATGATGCTCATCAAGGGGGTGATGCCGCTTCCGCTGCCAATCAAGTAATACGTTTTGGCACTTGTATCATCGAGCTTTGTCCAGAAATTACCTGTCGGTGGCATGATGTCAAGCGTATCGCCTGCTTTGACTTGGCTCGTGAGATACGGACTCATGCGGCCGCCTATGACTTCCTTGACTGTCACTGCTAGACGATCTTGATCTGGGCTGCTCGACATACTATATGCGCGACGCAGCTCTCCGCCAAGAATCGCCTTGATCGTAATGTATTGTCCGCCTTTGTAGGAGAATGTCTCTTTGAGATCAGCAGGAACATCAAATTCTATGGTAACGGCTTGATCAGTTTCTTGAGTGACTGATTTGACTTGAAGCGGGTAGAAATTTGTGTCCATAGCGAGTTCTTTTAAGCGTCTGCAAATATGCCTTGCGCACGTGTATCAAAATAGTGTTTGACCATTTCTACTAATGAAATTGATTGCGCTTGAATAAGTTCAGGATTACTCAAGCCTTCGATCATAATACGATCAGCCAAAGCAAGTAAACTTGGATCGCAGGATTTGAGATAGCCTTGATTTTGACCTTCTTGATAAAATCGAGTCAGCTCATCTTGAGCAAAGTTGCGGAATGCTTCAACTTGCTTCCATAGCTCAGGAATATGATCGCGCACATCGGCTAAAAATCGGCTCGATACGCCAGCAATCGAAACACATGCTGCTGCAACCGCTTCGTGATAACGCTCTTTGTAGGAACGAGTTGTCATGCGTAATTCTTGAGCGAAGCTGCCGATCTCTTGGAGTTGAGCGGTAAGAATATGTGCAATCAATGCATCACGAGATTCGACATGGTTGTAAAACGTGGCTCGACTGACGCCTACCATTTTGAGTAATTGCGGCATACGGATATGCGCAAAACCATGCTCGAGTATTTCGTCTTTGATATCGCCAACCCAAGATTCAATTGTCTTTGAGTTTTCGATTCGTAATTTTTGGAGTGCTTGTCTTCCCACGATGTGAAGATAAACTATTCTTGAAAAATAGTTTAGTTGACTTATCTTTATGTCACTTAAAGAAATTCAATTATGTGGAGAGATGCTAAATATTTGATTGCGTACATCGCACCATTAGCCGCTTTGGCTGGTGTACATTATGCCGGCTGGATGGCACCAGGTGCGTTTTATGTGGCGTTTGTAATTGTGCCGCTCGCTGAGTTTGTCGCAAGAGGAAACACCGACAACTTAACTGAAAAAGAAGAGCAATCGCAGCTTTCTAAGAAATTCTTTGATGCAATGCTCTATCTCAATGTGCCGCTTTTGCTTGGGACGATTGTGTATTTTTTATTTAGAATGTCATCAGGCGATTTGACTGGTCTCGAGCAAATACTCATGACAATCAACGTCGGCGTCGGCTGCGGTGTGTATGGCATCAATGTCGCTCACGAGCTTGGGCATCGCGATAATAAATTCGAGCGCTTGATGTCGCTTGCGTTGTTGCTGCCAAATCACTACATGCACTTTATTATTGAGCACAATCATGGTCATCATAAATATGTGAGTACGCCAGAAGATCCTGCTTCATCGCGCCTTGGAGAGAATTTTTATTTCTTTTATTTCCGATCTGTATTGATGAGTTATATCTCAGCATGGAAAATTGAAAAAACATTTCTTGAGCGCGCAGGAAAATCATTTTGGAATCCAATTGCGAATCGTATGATTCAATTTACGATCATACATATTGTGTACTTGACATTTATTGTTCTGTATTTTGGCCCTATTGCTTTTTATGGCGCAATCGGAATTGGTATTATTGGATTTTCTCTTCTCGAGCTTGTTAATTACATCGAGCACTACGGATTATTAAGAAATAAATTGCCGAATGGTCGCTACGAGCCTGTTCAGCCATGGCACTCGTGGAATAGTAATCATGATCTCGGTCGTATTTTTTTGTATGAATTAACGCGACACAGTGATCATCACTTTAAAGCGAATCGAAAATATCAAGTGCTTCGTCATTTTGATGAGTCGCCACAATTGCCGCTTGGTTATCCTGGTAGTATGATGCTTGCACTTGTGCCACCATTGTGGTTTAAGTTTATGGATAAAGAAGTACACAAATTTGCTGAGCGCGGATTGGTCGCAGTTGGATAAAGAATTTAATCTCAATAAAAAAAGCTCCTAGAAAATTCTAAGAGCTTTTTTTTATTTTTACTTTCAAGAATTAAAACTTATATGAAAACCAATCGACAAGTTCACTTAGTTTAATTAGTGTTTGGCTACCGTCTTTCATATCCTTGATATTGACAGATTGAGCATCGCGTTCTTGATCACCTTGAAGCAGCATGTAACGAATACCGAGTTTATCAGCGTAGGTAAATTGCTTTTTCAATTTCGCTTGTGCAGTATAAAGTTCAGTTTTAATTTCCGCTTTGCGGAGTTGCGCCAAAATTGGAATTAAAAATTCGTGATCGTCACCAAATGATCCAATTAAAACTTGAGTCGGCGTGTGCTTGATTTCGCCCATCATGTCAAGCTGCTGCATCGCTGTAAAAATGCGATCAAGTCCAAGTGAACAACCTACTGCCGCCACTTCTCTTCCGCTAAACATTCCAATGAGTTCATCATAACGACCACCACCAGTTAGGCTACCCATGTGCGGATGGTCTGGTAATTTCGTTTCATAAATAGCTCCAGTATAATAATCCAATCCGCGTGCAAGACTAATTTCGAAGCGAACACGAGACATATCTATTTCAAAAGCTTCGAGCGTATTTAAAATTGATTTTATATCAGAAAATCCTTCTTGGGCAATTTCGACATTTGACATCAAAGATTCGAGTTCGCCGAGTTTGTCATGGCCGCTTAAAGACATGACTTGTTTCAATGCATCAATTGTTTTTTCGTCGTATCCTTTTTCTTTAAGCTCATCAGAAACAACATCAATCGAGACTTTATCAAGTTTATCTATACTTCGACACACTTCTTGTGTGTGGCTGCTATCCAATCCGCAAAATTCAACTACACCATTGAGTATTTTTCTTGAATTTAATTTAATAATAAAATTCTCGAAGCCAAGGAGTTTTAAAACATCGTGCTGCACGGCTAAAATCTCAGCATCACTTATTTGCGATGTGCTGCCTACTATATCAATATCGCATTGATAAAATTCGCGGAAGCGACCTTGCTTCGGCTGAGGACGATCAGCGCGCCACACAGGCTGCATTTGATAGCGCTTAAAAGGCAATGGCAATTGCGGATTCATGGCCATGACTCTCGAAAACGGTACCGTCAAATCATAGTGTAAAGCTGCCTCATCCTTTTGACCTGTTTTATAATTTAATTTATAAATCAAGCGGTCAGCATCTTCGCCATATTTTCCAGCGAGCACATTGAGATATTCGATAGCAGGTGTCTCGAGCGGCGCAAATCCATAAATACGAAACACCTTGCGCATCGTCTCCATGATGCGCTCGCGTACGATCATTTGCTCTGGTAAAAAATCACGAGCACCTTTAAAAATTCGAGGTTTAATTGCAGACATATTCTATTCTTTCTGCTGCAAACTTACGGACTCTGTATGTAGGAGTGAAGTCAAGAGTTCAAATAGAAATAATGGGCCATCCCCTACTCGCTTCGCTCGTAGCGGTCGCTATGTTTCGCAGCTCACTG
>JAHDHF010000083.1 GCA_020631455.1 Saprospiraceae bacterium | reverse complement strand
TTTTGTCTGAGCCAACCTTTGAGCTGCTTTTCGCGAGCGATCGCATTATAAATGTACTTGTAATGCTCTACGTAAATGAGATCACTACAGTTGTATTGTCCAGTAAACGATGATGATTTACTTGCTGCTGATTCTTGATGTTCTGAAACTCGTCGTTCGATATTGTTTGTTACTCCAATATAGAAAACTGTTCTACGAGAATTGGACATGATGTATACGTAAAAGTTGTAATTGCGTCTCATACAAATGTAGACACCAAAACCTATTGTATTCCATAAAACAAAAGAGGTCGCGGTAGGGATAGGCAGCAGTGCCGCGTAGCGGCAGATGCGAGTGCGAAGCACGAGCAGCCGAGCGAACAGCGAGCTGCGAGATAGCCCGACGGCGCACGGTATGTGCGGCGTACCGCCCTACTCGTTCTATTTAAAAATAGAAAATTATTCTTTGCGATCGAGTAAGCCAGGACCTGCTTGAGCTGACGGCCAAACGATAATATCTTGGATATTGACGTGCTTAGGTTGGCACGCTACGAAGTAAATTGACTCGGCAATATCTGCTGCATGAAGCGGCTCAAATCCGCGATAGAGATGCTCGACTTTATCTTGGTCGCCTTGGTAGCGGACGGACGCAAACTCTGTGGTCACGTGCCCAGGGCTGACCATGCCGACGCGGATGCCGTGCTTGAAAAAATCCATGCGCATGCCTGCCGTGAGGGCTCGGACTGCGTGCTTGGATGCACAATACACACCGCCGCCTGGATACACGTGATGCCCCGCTACGCTACCGACATTGATAATCATGCCGCTACCATGCTCGATCATCGCTGGCACAACGGCACGTGTGATGCGAAGTAAGCCTTTGACATTGGTGTCGAGCATCGTATCCCAATCCTTGAGCTGTCCAGATTGGAGTGGATCAAGCCCCTGCGCGAGTCCTGCATTATTGACTAGAATATCTACTTTCGGTAATTCAGAAATTTGTTCCGATAAATCATCGCGAACATCGCCAGCAAGGATATAATTATTTGTCTTGTATTTTTTTGTGAGCTTTTTTGCTAATTTCTTTAGGCGTTTTTCGCGGCGGCCATTAAGGATGCAATCGTAGCCTTCGGATGCAAATTTATAAGCTGCTGCTTCGCCAATGCCAGCTGTCGCACCTGTAATTAAAACGCAGCCTTTTTGACTTGTTTTATTCTTTTTGCTTTTCTTAGTTTTCTCTGATTTTTTTGTTTTCATTTTATTTGCTTTTTTAGTTGCTTCTTGAGGTTTTGCTTGTTTGGATTTGTTTTCTGCTACTTGATAAATTGCATCATTGGTTGCAGATCGAAACATTGGATTTAATTGTGCTGCTCGGTTGTACACTGCTGCAGCTTGTTTGGATTTACCAGCGTCTTTGTACAAGCCAGCAAGTTCGTAAAGTGCGTAGGCATGAGTTGGATCTAATTGGATAACTGACTCAAACAATTCTGACGCTTTATTCGAATTACGAAAATGTTCTTTCTGCAACATTGCCAATTCAAAATGTGCATCAATATGCGAAGGATCAAGTTCGACCGCTGAATTGAAATGATCAGCTGCTAGATCGAGCTTTGATTGGTCATGACGGACTAGCAAGGTGCCAAGATCGACATGTGTGTCAGTATGTCGAGGATTTATTTCTAAAATAGAATTGTACTGATCTTTTGCAGCTGGAATTTGCTCTAATTTGTGATACAACATTGAAGCATACTCACGACGTGTTTGTATGTCGTTGGGATTTTCTTCGATCAATTGTTTGAAGCCTGTATTGGCATCGACGTAATTTTCTTGTTGCAAGAATAAATGTACATCTTCTTTTGAAAAGTGTTTTTGCTTAATCGCTACTTCCTCTATTTGTGGTTTTTCTTTTTGCTCATGTTGAGTATTCTGATCGACTGCCTCGATTTCTAATTCTGTCGTTCTATTTTGTTCTTCCTTTCTTTTTTGGTCAAGTAATGCAATACCAGGAATAGCCTGCAAGGCAACCGCCGGAACAGCTAAGTCAAGCAGCTCAGTTTCATTTTTAGGTGAAAGTTTTTGCTCAAATGCATCACGCATCAGAGGAGAAAAATCAAGATGCTGAAGTAAAGATGCGTATTTGGTAGGCCGCAAAGATTGAAATTCAAATGTCGGCTGGCGACTCAGTGATCCAAGTACATCTTTGATTTCTTTATTGATAATTTTTATTTGTTGTTCCTTTTTTTCGATATCGGCTTTTTTGTCATCACTTGCATCTCGTCTTTGCTTTAAAATTTGAAACAATTCGTCAGACCAAAATCCCATGTACTTAATGACATCTCCTGTTCGCTGATAATTGACATCTGCTAATTTAATAACAATTGTATCTTTTGCTCGACGCGATCGCAACTTGGTATACAATTGATCTAAGCATGATGAAGATTTCAAAAAATTATCTGATACAAGCAGACAACATAGTTGATTGTCTTCGACTTGATGAATCGAGTCAACTTTTATAATTTGAATATCTGCATGAGCTAGATCGTCTTGCAGTTGCTTGATTTGCTCTGCTTCTGTTTTTGAAGCAACTATGTGTAATGACTTTATCATATTCATATTTATTCGTTATTCGTTATTCGTTTATCAAACTCGTCAAAAACACATCAAATTCCTTGCTAAATTCTTCATACTTAGACGTAGCTGGGCCATTAAATCCTGTATGAATTTTTCTAACCTTACCAGTTTTATCCATGAAAATCATTGTCGGATATGAGATAATTTTATTGAGCATCGGTAATGCTTGCGAAGCTTCTTTTTTACGATAGCTTCCAGCATAGAGAATCTCGTAGTCGATATTAAATCGTTCTTTATAAGTTGAGATGAGTTTATTCGATTCTTCTTGGCTTAATTTTTCAAATGCCAATCCGATAATATTGAATTTCTTATTAGGATTATTCTTTCGATACTCAACAAGAAATTCGGTTTCATCAGCGCAATTTGGACACCACGTACCGAGCACTTGAATTATTCGAACTGTATTTTTGTACTCATCAGAATTTGGAGAAATAATTTTTCCAGCTTGATTTTTAAATTGAAAATCGAGTGTCGAAAATCCATCCTTCAAATACGTAAGACTATCAGGATTTGTAAGTATTACATCTGAGTTTCGTTTAGCAGTCCAAATTGATTCGTAATGATTGCCGCTTCTAAACGAACCGATCATCGTATTTTCATCAGAGAGCTTTGCTTCAAATAAAAATGCATGGCTGCCATCAAACACGCTCATATACAATTTATTCGCTTGAGCTGTGCCTTCCAAAAAACGATAATCACCAGTCTCTGTCAAAAATGTACCAGTCAAGTAATTCCCGTCTTGCTTAAACTCGCCTATCGCTGGATACGAAGACGAATCAGAATCAGTAAATATGACTTCCCATTTACCTGAAACATCTGTAAGCGGCTCTTTGCGAAGTGACGTAAATCGATACGGTTGCCCATGCATCCCGACAAATGGAATCATATATGCTGTCCCGCGATTAAGATCATAGAAAAAACCTTCCATGACATCACTCTCATAAATAGCAGAAATGTAACTATTGTAATGCGGAAAATCTATCCGCACTGTATCGTGCCCATTTGCTCGATCACGACCATGAGTGACATCTTTACTGACGATGCGCTCTTCGCCATTTTTAATAATAAAATGAATATCGCCATCAGCTTGATGTTCAAATTCAAATTGAAACGGCAGCTCACCATCTACAATTTCCGTTGCTTTTATTTTTTCGCCATCATTCCAGAGTTTAATAATATCTGGTTTATTTCGTCCATACAATTCGAGACTCCCGCGCCAAACTCCTGGTGGCGGCCCTTCAAAACTATTTTCCATCACGCAAGATGGCAATGAAAAAAGACAACATAGAATAAAAACAGAAAAAACAGATTGATAGAATTTCATAATTGAGACAAAGCTACGAGCGATGAATTGAAAACGAATGATGTCTACAAAGAGTTTAGATAAATATGGGGCAGCCGGCTCGCGCTGCTCGCCGTCGGGCTATACGCAGTACGGTAGCCTAGCCGCCGCGCTACGCTTGGCGTCCGCTGCGGCTTCATTTCATTTCGCCTTGCGCTGCTTCTATCCCTCTGCCACTCTACTGTCAAGCTCTGAGACGGACAAGCGCTGCGAAGTGGTGCGCAGCAGATGCGAACAGAGTGAGCAGCCGAGCGAACAGCGAGCCACGAAGCATAGCGACCGCGCTGATCGGAGTGAAGCGCGGATGGCCCATTCATTTATTCCGCTGGCTTCTTAAAAATATAACCAAGCGTCAATGAAAAACGCATGTAGTCATACGTCAAGCGACCAGAATTATCACCAATGTAAACACGATGATCGCGCTCTAGAAAATTGCCATCAACATTGAAATCAAGGAGGAATTTCCAAATTTTGGCGCCGCCACCAAGTCTCCATCCGACGTGTAGCCGATCAAATGCATCGTCTGCTTTTGTTGTTGGACCGTATTCGATGTCTGAAAAATAAATGCTCGAAACAATGCCGCCATGCACGTGAACTGTATTGAAGATTTCGAGGCCAAGTACAATCGGCACTTCAAGTTGATAGGCTTTGAATTCTTCAATCGTTGCAGCTCCAATCAAAGGGGTATACTCATAACTCGATGATCTATACTCAAACATCAATTCAGTCTGCAAATACATCGGCTCTAAATAAAATCGGCCAAAGAGGCCAGCATACGGAGATGTCCAATTGTCTTCGATAATCTGGCCTTCGTACAATTTGATTTGCGTGATGTTGTCATTGATATCTACTCGTTCAGGCTTCACTTTAGAATAATATGAGCCGCCGAGCTTGATGCCACCGACGACTTGAGCAAAAGACATTGGGCTGCTTAAAACACTCAATGCTAGAACAAATAGAATTACTGATGTATTCAAAACATACTTCATGATATAGGAAACGTTTCTTTGGAGTTGATTGGTATTCAAATTTGAGTATAAAAAGTAATAGTGCACAAGGAGTACCGAACTATCTTCGCGCCTCAAATAAATCTGCTTTAGAAATGGGATTAGCTTGTGGTATTGTCGGACTTCCAAATGTGGGTAAAAGCACACTCTTTAACGCATTGACAAATGCAAAAGCATTAGCTGCCAACTATCCGTTTGCTACAAAAGATCCCAATCTCGGTGTCATCACTGTCCCAGATGCACGACTTGACAAACTTACTGAAATCATCGAGCCAAAGAAAGTTGTCCCGACGACAGTTGATATTTTTGATATTGCAGGTCTTATCAAGGGCGCAAGCAAAGGCGAAGGTCTCGGAAATCAATTTCTAGCCAATATCCGTGAAGTTGATGCAATCATACATGTCGTTCGCTGCTTTGAAGATGACAATGTCGTCCATGTCGATGGAAATGTAAGCCCCGTTCGTGATAAAGAAATCATCGATACAGAACTCGTGCTCAAAGACATCGAAACGATGGAAAAACGAGTCGATAAACTCAAAAAAGCATCAAAATCAGCTAAAGCATCCGAAAAAGCTGCGCTTGTCTTTGGAGAAAATCTTCTCAAGCATCTCGAAGACGGTCATCCTGCTCGTACATTTCCGATCAATGACGAAGAAGAAAAGGCTTGGCTCAAGGAATTTATGCTCTTAACTGGCAAGCCAATTCTGTACGTTTGCAATGTAGATGAAGCTTCTGTACTTGAAGGAAACAAGCATACTGAAGCATTCAAACAAGCCGTCGCTGATGAAGATGCTGAAGTGATCTTGATCTCTGCAGCTATTGAATCAGAAATCATCGAACTCGATGATTACGATGAGAAAATGATGTTCTTGGAAGAAATGGGACTCAAAGAACCAGGCGTCAATCGCGTCATCAAAGCGAGTTATGATCTACTTGGATTGATTACATATTTTACAGCTGGCGTAAAAGAAGTCCGTGCATGGACAGTCAAAGTGGGCTCAACAGCTCCACAAGCAGCTGGCGTGATCCATACAGACTTTGAAAAAGGATTTATCCGAGCAGAAGTCATGAAATACGATGACCTTGTGTCACTTGGCTCAGAATCTGCCGTCAAAGATGCTGGAAAACTTTCTGTAGAAGGAAAAGAATACATCGTCGCAGACGGCGATATCATGCATTTCAGACACAATGTCTAAAACTACAACGCTCGATATTCTTCAACCAGAGCAGCCGCTATCTGGTCCAGGTGGAAGTGCATATTCGTATGACTCCTATGCAAGTCTAGGAGAATACAAAGATTCGAAAGATTGGATCTTGTATTATCCTACCGGTCCAAAGCCTAAGAAAGCACGACTTCTCATTTTCGTGCACGGATATGCACAAGCAAATCCCGCAGCATATGGCGGCTGGATCAGACATCACGTGCGCAAAGGTCATGTCGTGATCTTGCCACGCTATCAGAATACACTTTGGACGCCTTATCCGAGTCAATACACGAAGCACTCGACTATTGCAATCAAAAAAGCTCTTGAACGGCTGAAACTCAATACGCTTGGTATTGAAGTCGATACAAGTCAAGCATTGTATTACGGACATTCGTTTGGAGCAGTCATAGCAGCCAATCTCAGTGCCCAATACGAGCAACTCGAGCTCCCTAAACCGATTGGGTTGCTCCTTGCTCAGCCGGGACATGGCATTTTCCTTTCTTCGAGGCTCGAGTCATATCATACTATCCCCAAAGAAACGCCGACACTTATCATCACTGGAGAGCATGATGGCGTTGTAGCACCTGAGATCGCCGAAGAAATGTACTCGACGATGAGTCATCTTCAAAACAAGCAGCATCTCATTCATTTTGCTGATAGTCATGGAAAGCAAAAGCTCAAAGCTGATCACGGCGCACCCTGCTATTATCTCAATGAGTTTGATCTCAAACTCTACAACCCAATGTATTTGTTGGCTCGTATGCTGACTGAGCCAAATGCCGAAAACTATTTCTGCTATTGGAAATTTGGCGATGCGCTTTCGGATCTTGCTTATGATAGTTCAAGTGGTGAGTATGCTTTTGGTGGCAGTGAAAAGCAGCTTTCGATGGGCTATTGGAGCGATGGAAAAGCTGTAAAGCCAATGCAAATCCTTGGCTAATGCTGGCATAGGGATAGAAGGCGTTGTTTGAACTCTGCGCGACTTTGGAGCGCTGAGAGAGTGCCGAATAGCCCGCCGCGAATGGAATGAGCGGATGCCCATACATTCCAACTTTGCAGATCAATACTATGGGGTCATGCGCTCGTATCTCGCGCACCGCGCTGATTCAGGGTTTCGCTGTTCGCTCATCCCTCGCTTTGCTCGGGAGCGCCGAGGCGCCCCTTACCATCGCTTGCCCACTATTCTGCATAAGACTCGACTGGCGGACACGTACAGATGAGATTTCGATCGCCGTAGCCATTATTGACTCGCGCTACGCTCGGCCAAAATTTGTGACGCTTGACATTTTCATTCATCCAAGCCGCTTCTTGTCGTGTATAGCTGTGCGTCCATTCGTCAGCGGTCAATTCTTCGATTGTATGCGGTGCATTCATCAAGACATTATCAGTTGCATCTGCTTGACCTGTTGCTATCGCATCGATCTCCTCACGGATTTGAATCATCGCATCACAAAAGCGATCCAATTCGGCGAGTGACTCACTTTCGGTTGGTTCGATCATGATTGTGCCCGCAACTGGAAATGACATTGTAGGCGCATGAAAGCCATAATCAATCAATCGCTTGGCTACATCTTCAGCACTGATATCCAATGCTTTGAATGGTCTCAAATCAAGAATCAATTCATGCGCGCAGAATCCGCTTTCACCAGTATACAGCACTTGAAAATGATCTTGCAAACGAGCGCGGATATAATTGGCATTCAGAATGGCAAAACGAGAAGAATCTGTCAAGCCCTTATCTCCAAGCATAGCGATATACGCATGACTTATCAACAAAATACTCGCGCTTCCGAAAGGTGCAGCTGAAACAGGTTTAGCCAAACCGTTTACTTGGCTGCTCATTGGATGGCCAGGAAGAAAAGGTTCGAGTTCAGCCGTGCAGCAGATCGGACCCATGCCAGGGCCGCCTCCACCATGCGGAATGCTAAATGTTTTATGTAGATTTAAATGGCAGACATCCGCGCCAATAAATCCTGGATTTGTAAGACCAACTTGAGCATTCATATTTGCGCCATCGAGGTAGACACGACCTCCGTGATCGTGTATGAGATCACAGATTTCGCGAATCGCGGTTTCAAACACTCCATGTGTAGAAGGGTACGTTACCATCAACCCGCAAAGATTTACTGAATGTTCAGAAACTTTCAATTTGAGATCGTCTACATCAATATTACCGTGTTTGTCACAAGCTACAACAACGACTTTCATCCCAGCCATAACGGCGCTAGCGGGGTTTGTGCCATGTGCTGAACTCGGAATCAATACGATATTGCGATGTATATCACCATTCGAAAGATGGAATCCTCGAATAGTCATCAATCCAGCATACTCTCCTTGCGCGCCGCTATTCGGCTGTAAGGAGCAGGCAGCAAATCCAGTGATTTTACAAAGCCAGTCTGACAGTTCATCAAACATGATTTTATATCCTTGTGCTTGGGATTCAGGAGCAAATGGATGCATGTTGGCAAAGCCAGCCCAACTTACGGGCATTAAGGAACTCGCGCTATTGAGTTTCATCGTACAAGAGCCTAACGGAATCATTGAATGAACGAGTGATAAATCTTTGTTTTCTAATGATTTAACATAGCGCATCATCTCTGTTTCGCTTTGATAGCGATTGAATACTTCATGAGTCAGATACTCTGAAGTGCGGAGTAGTTTCTTTGGTAAGCAGTTTTCTTGTTGATGAGCATTTGATTTCGAGTTTTGCTGATTATTATCAGTAGAAATAAACGATTTTAAAATCGAATCAATGTCATTAGGAGAAGTCGTTTCATCTAAGGCTATAACAATTTGGGACTCACTTGATGCTCTAAGATTAATACCAAGTCTATCTGCCTGATCGATGATGAGTCGTTGCTTTTCATTTGTATTTACCTCAATACAAATCGTATCAAAGTATTCATTATGGATGATCTCAAAGCCGTACTCTTCTAGAAGTCTACTTAGTTTAACAGTATGGTTATGAATGTTTGTAGCAATACCCTTCAAACCTTCAGCTCCGTGATACACAGCATAAAATCCTGCCATGATCGCAAGCAAAGCTTGCGCAGTACAGATATTAGATGTTGCTTTATCGCGTTTGATGTGTTGCTCGCGTGTTTGAAGCGCCATACGAAGTGCAGGATTCTCATGGCGATCAATCGAAACTCCTATTATTCGACCAGGAATCTGACGTTTGAATGATTCTCCACAAGCGAAATAAGCTGCGTGCGGACCACCATAACCCATTGGAATACCAAAACGTTGAGTCGTACCTATTGCAACATCTGCGCCCCATTCTGCTGGTGGCTTCAGTAAAGTCAATGACAATAAATCACATGCTGCACAAACAAATATATTCAGTTTTGAAGCAGCCTCAGTTACAGAGCTAAAATCAAAACAAGCACCATCAACAGCTGGATATTGCACAAGAACACCGAAAACAGAATCATTCAAATGCTCTTGTACATTATCAACAATTTTGACATCGTACCCAAGTGGCTCTGCCCTTCCTTCTACCACAGCAAGAGTCTGTTGCATCACTCCAGAATGTACAAGGAAAGTTTTAGCTGGATTCTTCTTCCGTTTTTTGTTATGTTGATGGTAGAACATGATCATTGCCTCGGCAGAGGCTGTTCCTTCATCAAGAAGCGAGGCATTCGCTAATTCAAACCCTGTCAAATCACAAACCATTGTTTGAAAATTAAGCAAGGCTTCAAGTCTGCCCTGTGCTATTTCAGCTTGATATGGTGTGTATTGTGTGTACCAACCTGGATTTTCAAACACATTTCGAAGTATCACGGACGGTGTTATTGTACCGTAATAACCAAGACCTAAGAAGCTTCTTTTCACTTGGTTTAATTGTTCGATTTCCTTCATCCGATTGAGATAATCAAATTCGGAGAGTGCTTTTCCTACACCCATATCCTCAGAGGTGCGGATAGAATCAGGAATCGTCTCTTTGATAAGATGTTCAAGTGAATCAACTCCAATTGTTGAGAGGATTTTCGGAAGGTCGATTGATGATATTCCGATGTGGCGATCTGCAAATTTTGTCACAAGCGCAGATGTAATTATGAAGGTGAAAAGATGGATTTGTCTAGCTATAAAAGTACATTGCAGTCATCTGAATGAACACCATCTTTATCAACATCATTTAAAATAAGACATCAATGAGACAAGTCAATGAGATATTCTATTCTCATCATATCGAAAACGGTATTGCTGCGCTTGATCTTAACGAAATTCAGCACATTTCGAAAACATACCGGATGAGTATTGGCGACACAATTCATTTGACTGATGGTCAAGGCTCGCTTCTTAATGCTACAATAAACCAACTCAATAGAAGCAGGGGTCAAGCAACAATAGAATCAACAATCAAACGAATAGATCAAACTAAGCTTACTGTCGCTTTTGGAATTACAAGCAATCCGACTCGGAATAAATTCCTGATAGAAAAATGCGTCGAGCTCGGTGCTACTCAGTTTAAACCATTTCATAGTGCTCATCGAAGTAAAAAAACACCGAAAGCTGATCAGCTACAGCGTGTAGCAAGAGCAGCCATGAAACAATCTCAACGACTTTGGTTGCCAAAAGTGGAAGAAGTAATTGAATTTACAGATCTCATTTCATCATTCAAAGGAAATGGAATCATCGCAGCTCTTTCAGAGCAAACACTCCACATACAATCGCATCTACTCAACTCAGAAAATATCGATTTCATCTTCATTGGTCCAGTTGGAGGATTTCGTGATGAAGAAGTGAAAGCTGCTCAAGCGAAGGGCATTCAAGCTGTACATTTAGGCTCGACTCGACTTCGTACAGAGACAGCAGCTATTTTTGCTTGTGGTCTTATTCTTGCCGCTAGAGAATCAAAATGATGAAATACACGACCTTCCTTCTACCAGTTTTGCTCGTTTTTGTATGCTTTTCATTTAAGCCTCAGGAAAAACCGACGCTTCAACTTGCACTTTTGAAGTACAATGGCGGCGGTGACTGGTACTCCAATCCCACTGCGCTCAAAAATCTAGCAGCATTCTGCAATGAAAAAATCGGTACAAACTTCGAAAAAGAATCCGCAACTGTCGAAGTCGGATCAGCAGAACTCTTTAACTTTCCGTTTGTGCACATGACAGGACATGGAAATGTCACATTCGGTGATGACGAAGCTGAAAACCTTAGGATTTACCTCCTAAGCGGCGGCTTTCTTCACATCGATGACAATTATGGAATGGATCCATTCGTCAGAGTTGCGATGAAAAAAGTCTTTCCTGAACACGAATTTGTCGAGCTGCCATTTGACCATTCGATCTATCGACAGGCTTTTCCATTCAAAAATGGGCTGCCTAAAGTTCATGAACATGATGGAAAGCCTGCACAAGGCTTCGGAATCATCCACGATGGAAGACTCGTCTGCTACTACACGTATGAAACCGATCTTGGAGATGGATGGGAGGACGCCTCAGTGCACAATGACCCAGCAGACGTCAGAGAAAAAGCCCTACAAATGGGCTGCAATATTGTAAGTTTTGCATTTACCCAGTAGCTCGAAGCTACTGGGTATAACGCTTTGATTTAGAGATGAGTGTTAATACTCATCTTCATTAAAGAGGAAGTCGGCTTTGCTTGGATAATCAGGCCAAATGTCATCGATTGCTTCGTAGACATCACCTTCATCCTCCATAGCCTGGAGATTTTCGATGACTTCAAGTGGCGCACCTGAGCGTACAGCAAAATCAATAAGCTCGTCGCGAGTCGCTGGCCATGGAGCATCTTCAAGATTGGAAGCAAGTTCTAGTGTCCAATACATTGTTGGCAATTTAAAATTGTGATTGAAATTCGATATGTAGACGTCATCTTTAGTCAAAAGGTTCCGATGAGATCATAAAAATGTATCATCAAAATCGAGCCAAAAATGATCGCGCAAAAGTAGTCCGATCATCGAGCTATGCAAATCTTTTTTTTCGGTGGTTTTGGGGCTGCCCTTCGCTCC
>JAHDHF010000082.1 GCA_020631455.1 Saprospiraceae bacterium | reverse complement strand
GGACAAGCGCTGCGAAGTGGCGCGACTATCAGGAGCGGACACCCTAGGTGGCCGACCTGTCCCGATAGCCAAGCGTATCGGGAGCGAACAGCGAGCCACGAAGCATTGCGACCTTTTTTCTATTTATTTAAAACCCATCCTAAATCCTTCCCTTAAAACGTGAAGGATTTTTTTGAATTGAAAGTTCTATTAAAATAAATAGAAAAAAGGATGGCCCCATATAAAAAGTTTATTCTTCTGTGTACGTTCCGAGGAGTTCGAGAGCGGTGAGCTTATCATCAAAGAAGCAGGCCTTATACTCACGATCTTCGACTGCGCCGATGAGGTAAACACTAAAGCAGCCAGCCTCCGGATGGCCATCAAGCTCGACTGATTCAAATGTATGTGTGCCGATCTCGTGATCGCGCAATTCGATGACCGCCATTTCTTGTAGGAGCTTTTTGCTCGCTTCTGGGCCATTTGTCAAGCCCATCGCAAATACTTCGAGAGCTTCAGGAGCTTCTTCTTCATTACTTGTCGTGGTAGTAGAAGCGACGTCGTCAGTTTGGCTATCAGTTGGGGAATTTATTTCGCTGCCACCGCAAGATGCAAATACAAAAATGGCTGCTAGAAAGAGAAGGGTGAGTGATTTGGTGGGCATATCTGAATATTTATGTGCTGCAAAATACAAATGCTCTTGAAGCTGTGAAGGAGAATGATACCTTTGCGCTTCTTTTTTATTTATTCACACGTATTAAGCAAGGACGATCATGGCGACAACGCATTATCGGACACATACATGTGGCGCTTTACGCGCTGCAGATGTAGGAGCAGAAGTTTCATTGACTGGTTGGGTCTCGAAGGTTCGAGACAAAGGATTTATTATTTGGATTGATTTGCGTGATCGCTACGGCGTGACGCAGCTCGTCGCCAATGAATCCGACACATCAGCCGATCTTCTCCAGCAGCTCCGAGATCTCGGTCGTGAGTACGTCGTACAAGTAAAAGGAAAGGTCATCTCCCGCGAAAGCGCGAATGACAACATCCCGACTGGTCAAGTCGAAGTACAAGTCTCGTCTGTGGCAGTACTCAACGAAGCCAAGCTGCCGCCATTTACGATCGAAGAAGAAACTGACGGCGGCGATGAGCAGCGCATGGAATATCGCTTCCTTGATTTGCGTCGCCCAAACTTGCAACGCAATCTTATCTTCAGAAGCCGCCTCGCACTCGAAGCTCGTGCATGGCTCGGCGCACAATCATTTGTAGAAGTGGAGACGCCTTTTTTGATCAAGAGCACGCCTGAAGGAGCGCGCGACTTTGCTGTACCGAGTCGAATGCATCCAGGAGAGTTTTATGCCTTGCCACAATCTCCGCAGACGTTTAAGCAGCTCTTGATGGTGTCGGGTTACGATCGTTATTTCCAGATCGTCAAATGCTTCCGCGATGAAGACTTGCGAGCTGATCGTCAGCCTGAGTTTACGCAAATTGACTGCGAGATGAGCTTTGTCAGCCAAGAAGACATCCTCAATACATTTGAAGGATTGACACGCCATCTCTTCAAAACTGTTCTAGGGAAAGATATCGGCGCGATACCGCGCATGACCTATGATGAGGCGATGAGCAGCTACGGTATCGACAAGCCAGACCTTCGCTTTGAGATGAAGATCAAGGATCTAACTTCTTTAGCGCAAGGCAAAGGCTTTAAAGTCTTTGATAGTGTCGAGACGATCGTCGGTATAGCCGTCAAAGGTGCGGCTGGCTACTCACGTAAGCAGCTTGATAAACTCACGAAGTGGGTGCAGCGGGAGCAGATCGGCGCGAAAGGACTCGTCTACGTCAAATGCAACGAAGACGGCAGCTTCAAATCATCTGTTGATTCATTCTTTGCTGCAGAAGATTTCCAAGCGTGGCAAGCGGAACTCAACGCCGAGGCTGGTGATCTTCTCCTTGTCATGGCTGGCGAGCGCGAAAAAACGCTCAAGCAGCTTGGCCTGCTCCGCCTCCACGTCGGTGAGCTCGAAAACTTGATCGATCCAATGGATTTCAAGCCGCTTTGGGTTGTTGACTTCCCGCTCCTCGAATGGGACGAAGACTCAAATCGCTTCCACGCGATGCACCATCCATTTACGTCGCCCAAGAAAGCTGACATCGAAAAGATGGAATCCAATGATCTCAAAGTCTTGTCGAGCCTTCGTGCAGATGCCTACGATCTCGTTATCAATGGTTCTGAGATTGGAGGCGGCTCGATCCGTATTCATGATCGTGATTTGCAGAGCCGCAATTTCAAATTGCTTGGCTTCACACCCGAAGAAGCTGAAGCACAATTTGGCTTCTTGCTTTCGGCATTTGAATTTGGTGCCCCGCCGCATGGTGGCATTGCCTTCGGTTTTGATCGCTTGTGCGCTGTGATGAGCGGCCAGTCGAGCATCCGTGATTTCATTGCCTTCCCAAAAAATAATCAAGGTCGCGACGTGATGATCAAAACGCCTTCGGCTGTCGATGCTGAACAGCTCGCAGAGTGGGGACTTGATGTTGTCACTCAAGAAGAATCTTAATGATCAAAAAATTTTTTGGGGCTGCCCCTTCATAAAAAAGCTCCTAGTTTTTACTAGGAGCTTTTTATTTTGGGTCGGGCTGTTCGCAGTACGGTAGCCTAGCTTTTTTCTTTTCTATTAAAAATAGAAAAGAAAAAATCCGCCCTACGGGCGCTGCTTCCATCCCTCAGCCATTCTAAGACAAAACATGATTACATACGGTTGAGCCCGCGCTCTAGATCAGCGATGATATCTTGAGCTGACTCGATACCTACGCTCAGTCGAATAAGCCCATCAGTAATACCTGCAGCACGACGCTGCTCTGGATCAACTCGAAGATGAGATGAGGTCGCTGGATGCAAGACGATCGTATCTGTATCGCCGAGTGTTGCGACACAAGGTATCATTTCGAGAGCTTCGATGGTATTGATTGCGCCTTGGAGTCCGCCTGTGACTTCAAAACTGAGCATGCCGCCATTACGGTGCATATAAGTTTGTGCGAGATCGCGATATTCAAAGCTCTCGAGCCCGGGATAATTGACGCGCGATACGCTGCGATGTCCTGATAGAAAAGCTGCGACAAGTTCTGCATTGTCACAATGGCGATCCATGCGGAGGGCGAGCGTCTTGAGTCCTAGATTGAGCAGCCATGCTTCAAAAGGAGACGCATTTGTTCCCATGAGCTTCATTGCAGTATTGATCGACTGCATTAAGTCTGGATCACAAGAAATAATAACGCCTCCAATTCCAGAGCTATGGCCGTTGAGATATTTTGTTGTCGAGTGGATGACGATATCAATGCCGTACTTGAGCGGCTGCTGGATGTACGGCGTGCAAAATGTATTATCAGCAGTTGTGATGACATCATGTTGCTTTGCGAGATCTGCAAGCGCTTGAATATCGAGAATTCGCATCGTTGGATTGGCTGGCGTCTCGATGTACATCATTTTGATGCTTGGATCTGTTTGAAGAGCGGTTTCAGTCGCTTCAAGATCATGCAAGGGAACAATCACAGTTTCGATACCCATGCGACCAAGCATTTTAATGAACAACTCCGTCGTACCACCGTAGAGGTCGCCCTGTGTGATGACTTTATCTCCAGTTTGTAGCAAGCCGCTCATCACAGTGCTAATCGCACTCATGCCGCTAGAAGTCATAATAGCTTCCGCTTGCAGCTCAGTGTCAAAAGTTTCCATCTGAGCAAGCTTAGCAGCTACGGCATCAACGGTTGGATTCCCGTAGCGCGAATAGACATGACCTAGTTCTTTACCTGTGAAGATGTCAATACTTTGTTCGAGTGACTCAAACTCAAATGCAGAACCGGCATAAAGCGGCAACAAATGTGTTTTTATGGTCTTTGTGTCTTGAGCATAATCTTTGGCTAGAAGAGAATCAAATTGCATGTTGTAAAGCGTTAGAAATTGACGAATATTGCAGAACCCGAAGAAACGAACTTATGTCTGAACAGCTTAAATATGAAGCACGCGGTGTATCAGCCTCAAAATCAGAGGTTCATGCTGCGATCAAAGGTCTTGATAAAGGATTATATCCCAATGCATTTTGCAAAATTTTGCCGGATGTTTTAGCTGGATCCGACAAACATTGTGTCATCATGCACGCTGATACGGCTGGTACTAAGGGCAGCTTGGCGTACTTGTACTGGAAAGAGAGTAAGGATCTCTCAGTCTGGAAAGGAATCGCACAGGATGCCATTGTCATGAATCTCGACGATATGGCTTGCTCAGGAATGGTCGATGGCATTGTTTTGAGCTCGACGATTGGTCGCAATGCGCGCATTATTACAGGAGATGTGATCGCAGCAATCATACAAGGAGCGGCTCAGTTGATGTCTGATTGGGCAGAGCATGGTGTTGAGCTACTTTCTGCTGGTGGCGAGACAGCTGATGTTGGCGATATAGTGCGTACGATAGATGTCGGCTTTACGGCAACAGGTCGAATGAAGCGAAAAAATGTCATGGACATTGACATCAAGCCAGGAATGGTTATCGTCGGTCTTTCGTCAAGTGGACAAGCGACGTATGAAACTGCTTATAATTCTGGAATTGGTAGCAATGGATTGACTTCTGCTCGACATGATGTTTTGTCGTCCTACTACAAGCAATATCATCCTGAGAGCTTTGATCCTGCCATGAATGATGAAGTCAGTTACACAGGTAATCGCCGCTTGACGGACATTGTCTCGACCATGCATGGATCATTTACAGTCGGGCAGCTTTTGCTTTCTCCTACACGTACCTATATGCCAGTAATGAAGCCAATCCTCGAAAAACATCGAGACACTATTGGAGGCATTATTCATTGTACAGGTGGAGCACAGACCAAAGTCCTCAAATTTGTGGAAGGACTTCATATCATAAAAGACAATTTGTTTGAAACACCACCTGTTTTTGACCTAATCAAAGAGGAAGGTCAAACGAGTTGGCGAGAGATGTATCAAGTCTTTAATATGGGGCATCGTATGGAGTTCTATACTGATGCCGAAACTGCTAAATCGATTATTGATATAGCAGCTCAATTTGATATCAATGGAAAAGTCATCGGGCGTGTCGAAGGCAGCGAAGATTCATATTTAACGATTAAATCTCCGTATGGATCATTTGAATATCGTGATGCGTAATTATTGTTTGCTCATAGCATTTTGCTTGATTTCAATCTCGCAAATGTGGGCTGCAAAAACAACAGTCAATGGGACGATATTGAGTCCAAAAGCTGATGTTGTTTCTATTCAATACTATTCTGACTTTTTTGATTTAAAAACAGAAACATTTTACGCACGTCTCGACGATGCAAATTCTTTTTCATTTGAATTTGAATTCAATGAGCCGAAGTATGTAGAGCTGCTTTATGATGAGCATCATTTTAAGTTATTCGTAGAGCCGAGCGATGAAATAAACATTTATCTCGATGCTTCACGTACTGAAGAAAGCGCGTTGGCTTTTTCGGGAGATGGCGCAGAGCAGAATAATTATCTCAGCAACGCGCGAAGAAAATTTTCAAATACGAATGATGTTTATATGCGTAGACTCGCTCGTGAGTTGGAGCCTGTAAAATTTGTCGAAATTCTTGATACACTCCGAGCAAAACGAATCAGATATTTTAATGATGCTTTTCTGGATAATGATTATTCATTTGAATTTTCTGCATTTGCCCTAGCAGAAATCGAATATTGGTACGGCTACCAACTTTTAAATTACAGGTATAGCCGAGCAGATAAGCTGGAGCAAAGCAACCCAGTTTATTTACCAGATTCTATTCTTACTCAATTTGATAAATTAATTCTAGATAATTCGGCCGCTTGGGAATCCTTATATTATCAATATTTTTTAGACCTGTGGGTTTCCTATAAAACCGAGTCGCTGCCGATTACGCGCGATCAAGTGAATTTAATTAAAAATACATTTACCGAAAAACGAGAAACTCAACTCCTTGCTAAGCACTTGATTAAACTCGCACGGCAGAGTAAAAGTGCGTATGTGTCTGATGAGTACAGCTCTTTTTTAAGTAAACATTCAGGCACAAAATACGCTGACAAAGTACTCGAAGTGTATAAGCAAGTCGGTACAGCAAAAGCCGGTCGTCGTGCACCTGACTTTGCTTTACCAAATAGAAAAAAAGAACTTCAGCGGCTCTCGCGATTTCTCGGAAAGGTCGTATACATAGACTTTTGGGCGACTTGGTGCATCCCATGTGTCAAAGAAATTAATAATAGCGGTGCACTGCGCGCTCGCTACAAAGACAATCCCGATGTAGTGTTTTTCTACGTTTCACTTGATCGAAATCAAGAAGAGTGGAAAGCATTTTTGAAGCGAAAGCATATAGATGGCATTCACGTTTTTGCAAATGGCGTATTCGAATCAGAAATTGCCAAATTGTATAACGTCGATGTTTTGCCGCGTTATATTTTAATAGATAAAAACGGAAATCTTATTAAGTCAAACGCAAAGAAGCCAACTGATCCAATGCTGATGAATGATATCGAAAAATTATTGCAGCAATAATTAATCTGGCAGAATAATGTCCGCCTGTATTCCGTAGTGATCTGCTGCATCGACTTCTTTGTCGCCTAGCATAATCATCGGCGCGTACTGCTTGAAATTTTGGATACTTGCATTTGTGTGATTAGGTCGAAGTGTCACAAAATCAATTTGATCCTGGTAGGCATTTTCTTTTACGCTTCCATTCCAATAATTCGCATTTGAAGCTGTACATATTAATTCCTGGTTTAAAAGAAGCCATTTTTTAAAATGTGCTTTCTTGGATTGAATCGATACATTAAAATCGCCAGTAATTATTTGCGGAATATCTGGCTGCTGATATTCAAATATCTTTGAAAGAAAAGTTTGGTGTTGAGTAAGTCGATTTTGTTGGTCATTTTCTCCCCAACCTGCTTGTATATGCGTTCCGTAAATATGGACACGTTTATTATTTTTAATAACCTCAACGCACAAAACGCCTTTTGAAGCAATGCGATCAATGCCACTTGCATTTTTAAATCGATGCTCAAAAACTCGCGTGAGCGGATATTTACTAATAATCCAAATACCGTTATTTATTTGCGCAATTCGACGTTTTTTTCCAGCGGCTTGATATGGAAAATGCTCGTCCAAAATACGCTTCATGCGACGGCGTTGCCTGCGAGTAAATGCTTCTTGAAAAACGACGACGTCAAAATCACTTTTCGAGAGTAATCTTGCGATTTTACGTGCGCGGATCGGCTGCTTAACGCGCACCCATGGGCGTGGCAATAATTGAATATTGTAGGATAACACTCGAAGTGTATCACATGATTGTGCTTGAATATGGAGCGAATTTCCAAATAGAAAAAGGAATACAAACGCAGTACTTATGAAAGGCCATCGCAGCTTGCTTTGCTGCGCTGCGACCGGGCTGTACACAGGCTCGTGAGGGGTACCCTGCTGAGCTGCTGCTCGGCTCTTGGCGTAGGGATGGTAAGGGGCGCGTATGCGCTCATCCCGATTTGTCGGGATGATGAGCTTTGCGAAACCCTGAACAGCCCGCCGCGAAATGAAATGGAGCGGACGCCCCAAATACGTAATAAGAAATTGGACCAGCATCTCAGCAGGCCTCACTCGGCCACTTCGCGATGCTCGTGTCTGGCTTTGCCACCTGTTTCCATCCCTTGTCCGGATCATGCTGATGGAGGTTGAGAGCCATCATCTACGGTTTTGCCAAGTAAGAAAACTGCCCCACCAAGCACTGATAAACCAACAAGTAAGCTGACAAAGAATGGTACTCCAAAGCGTGTCGAAACGTAGCATAAAATCAAACTGACAATACCGACGAGAAGTGCGTAGGGCATCTGTGTGCGGACGTGATCGATATGATCGCAATCAGATGCGAGCGAGCTTAAAATCGTCGTATCAGAAATCGGCGAACAATGATCGCCAAGCACCGATGCTGCTAGAACAACGGCGATAGAATTGAGCATCAAACTCATGCATGTGTCTGGATCAAGGCCCGCTTGATTGGAGATTATCCAGGTAGCAGGAATAGCGATCGGATAAAGAATCGCCATCGTGCTCCAGCTCGATCCTGTAGAGAACGCGATCGCCGCTGCTACGATGAATGTCAATGGCGGCAACCAATATGGACTGATCGCACCATTCATCGCCGAGGTCAAAAATTCTGCTGTATGCAGCTCACCAGTCAATGCTGCAAGTGCCCACGCCATCGTCAAAATAACGAGCGCTGGGAGCATCGACTTGAACCCGATCATAACTGTATCCATCGTGTCATTGAGCGACATGATGCGCCCAACAAGAGTCAAGAAAATCGCAACTAAAACGCCACTCAAAGAAGCCCACAAAAGAGCTATATATGAATCGCTATTGCCGATCAAGATGCCGAGCTTTTGTGTGAAACCTACACTGCTTGCTTGTGATTGAATGGCTGCTTGCGCATCTGCTAGTGGTCGACCGTCGAGCAATGCAGTCGCTTCTTCACTCAAAGAAGCTTCGCTCGATGCTTGAAGTACTTCTTGCGAAGTACCATCAAGCGAAAGCAATGACGCCGAAGCCCAAGTCTTGCCTTGCTCGACTTGCTCAGTAAATCCTGCATCTGATAACGAAGCGGCTGTATTCTCTAGTCCTGTGTCGACGAGACCAAAAATGGTCAATCCAACAACTGTCAATACTGGCAAGGCTGCATTGTACCAGCGCAGTTTAGCACCTTTTACTGGCGAAAGATCTTCTGTTGATTCTACTTTATCGTCTTCGCCTCTTGGCTTGCGAACAACACCTGTCATGCGTGCACGTCGCTCAGCCTTGAGCATTGTCCCAAAATCACGCTTCGAAAAGACAAGTATTAATATGAATAATAAAGTCAATATCGGATAAAACGAATATTGCAGCGACTGCACAAAAATGCCGTAGGCTGAAATTGATTGATCAAAGCCTTCGAGGTTTTGGATCGCGCCTTCGATATAGCCGAGTTCTGCTCCGATCCATGTCGTAATAAATGCAATAGCAGATACTGGAGCTGCCGTACTATCGACGATATATGCGAGTTTCTCTCTTGAGATACGGAATTTATCGGTAGCAGATCGCATCGTATTTCCGACGATGAGCGTATTTGCATAATCATCAAAGAAAATAGCAACGCCTAGCAGCCAAGTAATGAATTGTGTGCTGCGCGGAGTCTTTGCAAATCGCGACAAGCCTTGCACAACTCCAGCCATTCCGCCATTCCGCGAAATAACTGCGACCATCGCTCCAATCAATAATGAAAAGACAATAATGGAGACATGGCTGCCATTAGCGAGCGCATCTTTGATGTAAATGCTCACTGTATCCCAAATACTCAATAGAGCATAGTAGAAACTATCGATGCGCATTCCGCCAGCAATAAATGCGCCTGACCAAACTCCTGCAAAGAGTGAGACGATGACTTCGCGAGTCGCTAGTGCAAGAATAATTGCCAAAAGTGGTGGAATCAAACTCAGCCAAAGCGGCATGTGCTTCGATCTGTATTTGCCGCCATTCTTTTGCGCGATGTGATACATTTTGGGCATTGCCTCTCCATGCTGTAGTAAAAAGAGTTTACCTCGACGATCTGCTTCGAGCATAAGTTCTCCCTCACCATTCTGCATATTGATTTCAGTTGCTTCTCCATTGATAGAGAGCGTAGCGATACCTTGGGCTTGACCATCATTGACTTTTAAGAAATGATAACCATTGCGTGTCTCAAAGCTGTATTGTGGATCATTGAACTCAATTTGCGCAGGAGCAACAGGGATGAGTTGTGATGCTCGAACGATAGAATTAGAATCAATCGCTATGGTGTCATTTTGTGCGTGAATCGACAATGGAATGACGCTACACGACAGAAGTACTACAAAAAGGAAGAACTTATTCATAAAAGTGTGGGCTATCTTCGGATGTAGCAAACTTACCGAAAATGATTGTGAAGCCTATAATTCGATATTCGCTCATGACTGTGTGCTTGGCACTTAGTTTTTCATGCCTTTCAGCGCAAGGCTTTTTAAGGATGGAGCCACCTATTCAAAATTCAGGAGGCACAGGTTTACCTCATGCGTATATCGGTGGGCTTGATGCCGCTCAGTTTAATCATGTCGATCTTGATAATGACGGTACAATGGATCTCGTCGTATTCGATCGGGCTGGTGATGTTATTCTCCCTTTTTTATTTAATTCATCTGTACCGGACTACACGTATGCGCCAGAGTATCGAGAGTTTTTTCCTGACATTAGACATTGGATGCTGACGCGTGATTATAACTGCGATGGTATTATGGATTTATTTGTTTATCCGTATTCGGTCTCAGTCGATGGGCTCCAAGTATATGAAGGTAGCTACGACATCAACGGTAAGCCACAGTTTGACCTCAAATACGATTATCTCACGTTTCCAAATTTCGTAGGTTTTGAAACCAATGTCTATGTCACGACGATTGACATTCCAGATGTGAGCGATGTAGATGGTGATGGTGATTTAGATATTTTGACATTTCAGCTTGGAGGCGGCTATGTTGAGTACTATCGCAATACAGCTGTAGAAAATGGAGTAGGCTGTGATACAATGATGTTTGTTCAGGAGTCAGATTGTTGGGGACGCTTTTATGAAAGCGGCATATCGGAGCCAGTTGATCTTAGTCCAGATGAGGACAGCTGCTACGGTCGCGTGTCATTTATTCCTCGTACGAGCCTGCATGCTGGCTCTACAGTCTTGAGTATGGATGTCAATAATGATAATAAGCGCGATTTATTACTCGGTGATTTGAGCTTTCCGAATATTAATTTATTAATTAATGGTGGAACAAATAAAAAAGGCTGGATGGTCAGTCAAGAGAATAATTTTCCTTCTAATGATACGCCAGTTGACTTATTTATTTTCCCATCGATGTTTTCTGTCGATATAGATGGCGATGGTGTCAATGATCTGGTCGTTGGGACTAATCAAGAAAATGTATCAGAGAATATTGATAATGCTTGGTTGTACTTAAATAGAGGAACGAATACAGCTCCTGTTTTCGAATTAATTACAACGCAGTTATTTAATGGTCAAAGTATTGATGTTGGTTCGACATCTGCGCCTGCATTTTTTGATTACAATAATGATGGGCTGCTTGATATTTTAATAGGTACAAGTGGACGCTTTGTCACAGGAGGAACTTCGATAGCCTCTGTTACTCTACTTGAAAATATCGGAACAGTGACGAATCCAGCTTTTAAAGTTGTAGACGATAATTATTTAAATATCGAATCTCTTGGTATTTCGTTTACGCATCCCGCGGTAGGAGATCTAGATAATGATGGCGACGAAGATTTATTACTCGGAGAAAGCGGTGGTCGTCTCGTCTTTTTCGAAAATGTTGCAGGAGCAGGAAATGCTCCAAATTTTGCAGCAGCTGTACCGAGTTATAAATTTATTGATGTCGGTCAAAATAGCACACCGTTTATTGTCGATCTTGATCGCGATGGCGATCAAGATCTCGTGATAGGTGAGCGACAAGGCGGCTTATCATTCTTTTCTAACAATGGTGGCGTCAATCCAAATTTTACGTACACAGAAGTCGATACATTCGCAGGAGTCGATACGCGTAATTTGGGCTTCCCCAATGGCTACAGTGCACCAATATTTTATGAGCGCAGCGGCCAATACGAAATGCTTAGCGGCTCTGACGAAGGCTCAATTTTGCAATACACCAATATTGATGGCAATATTGGTATTACTGATAATTTCCTATTATTTGATAATAAGTACGGACTCATGCGCGAAGGCGAGCGCACACGTGTAGCAGTAGCCGATATTAATAATGACGGATTTTTAGATTATCTCGTCGGCAATAAACGCGGTGGTTTGACTTGGTTTACAGAAAATCCAGTGCCGCTTTCTATTCCGATGCTCAATGCAGAAGAACTACCAATTGCGATCGCGCCAAATCCTACTCGCGATATTATTACGATTACGACTGAAACCGATCTGCAAAATGCGAGTATTGAACTTGTCGATATGTCTGGCCGTACTCTCGTGCAGCAACAAATAAATACAACTATTACATCATTGTCGCTTGAAGCATTTCCGGCAGGTATTTATGTTGTTCATATTCGCTCTGATGAAGGATATGCTACAAAGCGTATTATTAAGCAATAATAAATGGGGCTGCCCTCATTA
>JAHDHF010000081.1 GCA_020631455.1 Saprospiraceae bacterium | reverse complement strand
TGCTTGCTCTTATAGCGACATTCATCTTCTTGGCTCGTCGTAATCTGCTTAAAATTCCGCGCTTCGTCAAACCCGAAATGAACGGTTGGCCAAAGCTCGATGCCAATTTGATTCTATTTGCAGAGATCATCCTTGTTTGTGCAATCTTCTCAATGAACGGTGCTGACGAAGTTTTATACAATCGTGGGGCGACACATACACACGGCGCGGACGGCATGACTGGCTCATTTGGTTTTGCGATCAGCAGCTGGCTCGGACCAGCAATGTTTGGTTGGATTGATAGCATTTCAGTCTTGCATTTCATTGAGCGAGCTGGCTGGTGGATTCACATTTTAGTTGTGATGGGCTTTTTGATGTATTTGCCATTTAGCAAGCACTTACATATCATGTTCGCATTTCCAAATACATTCTTTGCTCGCTTGACGCCTAAAGGAGAAGTCGCAAATATGCCCGATGTCATGAACGAAGTCAAAGGCATGATGGGACTTTTGCCCGAAAGTGAAATGCCGACTGATGACATGAGCATGGAGCTGCCAGAATTTGGAGCAAAAGACATTCAAGGACTGCCTTGGCAGCAGATACTTGGCTCATATTCGTGTACGGAGTGTGGTCGCTGCACAGCAGAATGTCCAGCTAATCAAACTGGCAAAAAGCTCTCGCCACGCAAAATCGTCATGAATGTGCGCGACCGAGCTGAAGAAATCGCCAAAAAGCTCGAAAGCAAAAATCCTGAATTCATTCGCGAAGATGCCAAAGGTGAAGGCGTCAAACTTACAGCCGATAACTTCGATGATGGAAAATCACTGTTTGACTACATCTCGCGCGAAGAACTACATGCTTGTACAACCTGCAATGCTTGTGTAGAAGCCTGTCCAGTTCTTATCAATCCGCTTGACACAATCGTCGAGATGCGTCGCTACGAAATCTTGACTGAAGCAGCAGGTCCTGCCGAATGGACACCGATGTTTACAAGCCTTGAAAACGGCGGAGCCGTGTGGCAGGTACCTGATGCTCGAGATAAGTGGGCTGATGAAATTGAATCCAATCCTTCCTAAGAAATAATAGCCATGTCTACTCCTTCAATGAATACAGTGCCGCGTATGGCACAACTCGCAGCCGAAGGCCGCTCTCCCGAAGTCCTTTTTTGGGTTGGATGTGCTGGCAGCTTTGACGCTCGCGCTCAAAAAGTTACTAAGGCATTTGTCAAAATCCTCAACAGCATCAACATCGACTATGCCATCCTCGGCAAAGAAGAAAGCTGCACTGGAGATCCAGCTCGCCGCGCCGGGAATGAATTTGTCTATCAAATGATGGCAATGCAAAATATCGAAGTCCTCAACGGCTACGAGATCAATACCATCGTCACGACCTGCCCGCATTGCTTCAATACAATCAAAAACGAATATCCGAAGCTGGGCGGAAACTATGAGGTGATGCATCATACTACATTTTTGCAGCAACTCCTTGACAGCGGCAAACTCGCGATCGAAGGCGGAGCATTCAAAGGCAAGAAAATCACCTATCACGACTCCTGCTACATCGGCAGAGCCAATGGCATCTACGAAGCTCCACGCAATGTCCTCAAAGAGCTCGATGCTGAACTCGTCGAGATGAAACGCTGCAAATCAAAAGGCTTTTGCTGCGGAGCAGGTGGCGCGCAAATGTTTAAAGAAGAGGAAGACGGCAGTAAGCGCGTCAACACTGATCGTGTCGAAGAAGCGCTTGATACAAATGCTAATATCGTAGCAGCCAATTGTCCATTTTGCATTACGATGATGCAAGACGGGATCAAAGAAAAAGAACAGCAAGACAAGGTCATGGTCTACGACCTCGCCGAGCTGATCGCTGAAGGCAATAACCTCTAGCAGATGAATCTCACCGATTTTTTGCAGCCGCTCCCCGACTCCGCTCGCGTGTGGGTGTATCCATCGACGCGAGTGCTGAGCCAAGATGACATTACTCAAGCCCAGATAAAGCTTGATGCATTTACTTCGACTTGGGCGGCTCATGGTCAAGGACTTGCAGCCAAAGCATCTATTCTTTCTGATCGATTTGTCGTCATCGCAGTCGATGAGGCTCATGCTGGCGCTTCTGGCTGTAGCATCGATAGCTCGGTAGCCGTCATGCGAGAGCTTGCAGCTGATCTCAACACCGATTTCTTTGAGCGGATGCAATTTTATTCGCTCAAGAACAAACAAATTGAAGCACATACTCGCGAGCAGCTTACATCATTAGATTCAGATAGCTTGATGGCAAATCCACTTGTCAAGACACTTGGGCAGCTCCGTACACAATTCTTTGTGCCTCTGCAAAAGAGCTGGCACGCACGACTCGTTTAATTCAATTTTTATTGTGGGCCATCCTTTTTCTTTTTCATTTTTTGAATTAAAAAATGAAAAAGAAAAAGGTCGCTATGCTTCGTGGCTCGCTACTCGCTCGGCTGCCTACGGCATCCGCTCCTTGCAGTCGCGCCACTTCGCAGCGCTTGTCCGTAAGAAACTATTGCATATATTTGTAAATTCTTCATTTAGCTAACTTGACTATTGGTCAAGCGACAATCCAAATCATTTCATGATGAAATTAAGAAAGCATTATATTCAATTACACCTACTTATAGTATCAATTATCTTTTTTACTGCTTCTTGTACTCATGCTGATTTGAACTTCAATATTAATAAACACAAAGATTCAGACCTTTATATAATAGGCGAGAAAGTTAAAATTGCAGAACAAGCCTTTTATCATATTGAAAGATTGCAGCATGAAGAATTAGATGCAATTATGATAAGTCCACCCGAAACTTCTTTCCCAAATAACTCTCATATCTACCTTACAAAAGAAATAGAGGCATATGTAAAATCAAGTGGTCAGCCTCAAGAAATACGGTTTGCTCATGATTCAATTCAAGCAAAATCAAGCACAAAAATGGCAGTAAATTTTCACTTTACACCAAATATAAAAGACGAAAAATACGTAGCAAAAACACTACGTTTTGAGTTTGATAAAAACAAGCATAAATCAAAAATAACTGGAGTTTTCTTTTCGGATGAAGAACTCGTATCATCCTTTGAAAAGCCAAGCTTTGAAATTCCTAAAGCTCTAACAATAGACTTCTCTGACATTCGTTATTTTCAATTATCTTGTTATAAAAAAGACATAAATAAACATTATGAAATTAATGGTGGACAAACCGACATGAAAAATTTTTCAGTAAAAAAAGATGTTGAAAAACTTTTATCAAGCATAAAAAACAAACAAATTGATTCAGCTACAGTCTTCAGGACTGCATATATTCAGAGTTTAAAGCAAAACAACTTTAGATTTGATTTTAAGCCTAAAGATAAAGAGTATGACGTAAGGCTAGAAGGCCGCATGAATGAAAAAAAATACACAGAAATCCAAATTAGACTAATAGAAGATCAGCTTTTGGGATATGAATATATACTACCAATATCTAACAAAAAAGAAGTTGAATTAATTGAAAATATAATTGCAAAAGTTGTTAAGTATAATTGAATTCAATCCGGCTGAGGGATAGTAGGCAGCGCCCGAAGGGCGGATGCGAAATGATAATGAAGCAGCCGAGCGTATAGCGAGCTGCCGAATAGCCCGACCTCGCGGAGCGAGGGCAGCCCCAATAATTAATTCAAGAAAACTGGATACTCTCTGAGCCGAGTTCTGATACAGTTTGATTGCTGCAGCGATAGATGCGACCAGGGAAGCGATCCATCACAGTATAATCATGTGTCGCGAGTAGAATTGCCGTCTTTTGTGTTTTGACGAGATTGGTCAATAGTTCGAGAATGCTTTCTGAAGTTTCGGGATCGAGGTGACCAGTCGGCTCATCAGCAAGGATGAGTTTGGGCTGATTGAGTAAAGCGCGTGCTATTGTGATCCGCTGCTGCTCACCACCGCTCAGCTGATGCGGCATCGACTTGGCTTTATCTGGCAGCTCGACCATCTCGAGTACCTCTGAGATACGTTGCTTGATTTGTTTTTTACTATTCGTATCAGTAGCTCGGAGTACAAATTCGAGATTTTCGAAGACAGAACGATCTGTCAGCAACTGAAAATCTTGAAAAACAATGCCCAACTTGCGCCGCAAATACGGTATGTCTTCTTTTTGGAGCTTATTTAATGACTCGCCCACGATAAACGCTTCTCCAGAATTGATTGGTAAATCGGCATACATCGTGCGAAGCAGTGTCGTCTTGCCTGTGCCTGTACGCCCGATGAGATAGGTCATTTCGCCACGCTGCACAGACAAGTCTACGTCCTGCAAGATGGTTGTACCTGCATTACAGATTCTGACGTTTCGATACTTAACGATGAGCGATGTCTGCATTGGATGAGCAAGGTACTTTGCTTTGTGGACATCTTAACCATGCATTTGACAGATGGGTTACCCATGCGGCATGTTCCTACTGTACTTTTGCAGCAACTAAATCAGTATTTGATGAAAGTCTCTCACATTGTTTTGATATTGATATTGGCAGTCGCTGTCGGATTGCTGATTACAACGGTTGGTAGCTTTGGTGATGCTCCAAGCTTTGCTGTGGCAGAAGCTCAAGCTGGTGAGACTTTCAAAATCACTGGTACGCTCGAAAAAGATCAACCAATCAAATACGATCCTACTGTAGATGCCAACCGACTTGAATTTATGATGAAAGACAAGGAAGGCGTTGTTAAGCCTGTTGTTTTTCTTGGTACAAAACCGCAAGAATTTGAACGAAGTGAACAAGTTGTACTAACTGGAAAAATGGTCGATGGCACATTTTACACTGATGAGATCTTGACAAAATGCCCATCGAAATACAAGGACGAAGAAATCCGCGTCCGAGCAGAACTCTAAGCCTTAGTATCTCCGCTTGTGAACACACTCTTCCTCGACATCACATATACAGGCGAGCATCTTTGGCTCGGCAACCTTGCTCATCTTGGCATTATTCTATCGTTCGTCGGGAGCTTGCTCGCAGTCTCAGGCTACTTTCATGCGACTCGAAATCGACTCACCCCTTCTGAGCCTGGCTGGCTGACAGTCGGGCGTGTTGGATTTGGGCTGCACACACTTGGTGTTTTTGCTGTAATTGCATTGATCTTTACAGCGATGCTCAATCAATGGTACGAATACAAATATGTGTTTGACCATGTTTCGCCGGAGCTGAATCAACAATATATTTTCTCAGCATTCTGGGAAGGGCAAGAAGGCAGTTTTTTGCTTTGGATGTTTTGGAATGCAATTCTAGGTGTAGTCGTACTGCTTCGCGGCGGTAAATTTGAAGCGCCAGTGCTTGTTATGATTGCTTTGCTGCAATTGATTTTATGTTCGATGATTTTGGGTATTAAGCTCCCTTGGTGGAATGAAGCAGGCTATATCGTGCTTGGTAGCAACCCAACGCTCCTACTCCGAGAAGCAATGGACGCGCCTATCTTCAGCCGTCCTGACTACGTCAATATGATCTCTGGCACTGGATTAAATCCTTTGCTCCAAAATTATTGGATGACGATTCATCCGCCAACGTTATTCCTTGGATTTGCTTCTGTAACGCTGCCATTTGCTCATGCGTTTGCTGGCCTTTGGCTCAATGATCGTACAGATTGGATTCAGCCGACATTGCGTTGGTCGTTGTTTTCAGCGGCGATACTCGGTACTGGTATTTTGATGGGCGGCGCTTGGGCCTATGTTGCCTTGACATTTGGCGGATACTGGGCTTGGGATCCAGTCGAGAACATGTCGCTCGTTCCTTGGATTTTGCTTGTAGCAGGAATTCACACGTTGCTCATCACAAGAGCGACAAAACGTGGACTCCGGAGCAGCTACGCATTTCTTGCAGCAGCATTTTTCATGATTTTGTTTAGTACGTTTCTGACGCGGAGTGGCGTACTAGGCGAATCAAGTGTACACGCATTCACAGAGATGGGACTCGAAGTACAGCTCGTCATTATGCTTGCCGTCTTTTTCGGAATTGGAATGTTTGGTGCTGTGTTGAGTATGAAGCGCTTTGCTCCATCAGAGCAAGAATCTGAATCCTTCTTCAGTCGAGAGCTCTGGATGGTGATGGGCAGCTTGATTTTGCTGGTGTCAGCGGTATTAATCTCGCATTACACATCTATACCTGTTTACAATCAACTGCTCTCCTACTTTACCGATCAAGAAATCAATGCGCCAACTGATCCAGTCGACCATCACAATCGCATGCAGCTTTTTGTTGGCGTTTTGATTGGACTCGCAAGTGGCATTGCAGTTTTCCTTCGATTTAAAGAGCGACGATTTATTCATAAACGTTCTTTAATCTTCATCGGAATTGCAACTGTGCTTTCTGCCATTGGTACAGCAGCTTGGCTGTACAATGCGCCATTCATCCAAGCATGGCAATATAAGCTGCTTGCATTTTCAGCTGTCTTTGCAGTTATTGCAAATTCACTTGTTTTACTTGACATCAGTTTTGATAAACGTCGACGCAAAGGCGGCACTTTATTTCAAGCAGCTGCAACAGCGATGTCGCATGTTGGATTTGGATTGATGCTTATCGGTGTTTTGCTCAGCGGACTGGACAAGCAAGTCATCAGCAAAGGCTTCATGGAAGTCAATACGATCGAAGGATTCGATGCAGAAGAAGCAGCCAAAAACGTCTTACTGCCGCGCGGCGTGCCGACGCAACTCGGTGAATACACCGCTACTTACACTGAAGACGAGCGCCAAGGACCATATCGCAAATTCTTCGTCGATTTTGTCAAAACAGACAAGCAGACAGAAAAAGTTATCGAGTCATTTACGCTAACTCCAAATGTCATCTACGATAAGACATTGTCGAAGATCGAAGCAAGTAATCCATCGACACAACACTACTGGAATCAAGATGTCTTCACCTATGCATCGGCGATGCCGCAAAGTGAAACCGATGCTCAAGCAGCTCAAAAGCTCGAAGACAGCCTTGTCTACGTAACACATGTTTTGAAGCCAAGTGACACGCTCGCCATCCAAAATGCTACGGTCAAATTAGAGCAAATCGATCGCGGCGGCTCACACTTGAAATACAAGCAAAAAGAAGGCGACCTCGTTTTTCAAGCTTACGTTTCTGTCAATACAAAAACTGGCTACAAGGCCATGCTCAAGCCGCTCTACGTCATCAGAGGCAATCGGCAGCTTAATTATCCAGATGTCGACAAACGCGCTGGCGTCAAAGTCAAATTCACTGGACTCGATCTCGGCTCGCTACAAGGACAAAATCCTGAGCTGCAAGGCGTGAAGCTCGAAATCGCAGACAATGTCGTCAATGATGATTACATCGTACTCCAAGCAATCGTCTTTCCTGGGATCAATCTCGTGTGGATCGGCAGCATCATGATGATGTTTGGATTTCTGGTCGCGCTCATACGCCGATCAATGATGCGCAATACAGCAGCTCGGACAAGCGCTGTGCAGCAGTAGCCGCAAGGCTAGACGCGACGCAAGGAGCGGCCGAGCGAATAGCGAGCTGCGAAACATAGCGACCCGAAGTGAGCATTGCGAACGAAGGGATGGCCCAATCTTCTCAGCATTTTTTGGGGCCATGCTGCTCATTGCATTCGCAGCACCGGGCTGATTCAGGGTTTCGCTATTCGCTCATCACTCACTACCGCTCGTGAGCGCTTCATTGTCATTCGCGCCCCTTTCCATCCCTTGTCCATTTGCTACATTTGTCTTGTGTTTGATTCAATCATATTGATCGGCGGTGGAAATGTCGCGCATCATATCTCGCTCATTTTTGAGGAGAAAAAATTGCCATTACATTCTATTATTACTCGACAATCAACACGAGTCGGCAATCGCAGCTCTCATGAATTTGAGCAAATTGCTCTAGCAGAATTGTACATTATTGCAGTTTCGGATGATGCAATCGCTGAAGTCTCAAGCAAAATTGCTGATCAATATGCCGATGCCAATCCGCTCGTAGTACACACGAGCGGAAGCATACCAACAGAAGCCATCGACAATCGATTCAAGCGTCGCGGCGTCTGGTATCCGCTTCAGACATTTAGTAGATCGAGATCAGCGGATTGGTACACAATACCGATGTGCATCTCTGCCAATACGCGACGTGATGCCAATAGCTTGTTTTCACTTGCACGCGAAGTTTCGAGCAATGTGCAATACATCTCTGACGAATCTAGAGCAGCCTTGCACATCGCAGCCGTGATGGTCAATAATATGACGAATCACATTTTTGATCTTGCAGGCGACATCGTCGAAGCAGAAATGCTTGATCCTGACATGCTCAAACCGCTCATCAAAGAAACTGTCTCGAAGCTAGACAACATGTCTCCGAATCAAGCTCAAACAGGCCCAGCGCGACGTGGCGATCAAGCCGTGATCAACAAGCATCTTGACTACCTCAGAGCCAATTTGCCGCAGCTTGTAGCAGCTTATAAAGCTTTAAGTGCGAGTTTGACTAAGCGATTTCGAGAATAATGCGAACCTTTTGCAGTTTGAATGCTTTTGATAGCAAACGACGCGTAAGTTTGCGCTCGAAAAATTATGGCACGAATACGATTTACATTTGAAGAAAAGGGTCTTGAG
Organism: Saprospiraceae bacterium; assembly: GCA_020631455.1. Lineage (GTDB taxonomy): Bacteria > Bacteroidota > Bacteroidia > Chitinophagales > Saprospiraceae > JAHDHF01. The sequence continues at coordinate 3,696 of JAHDHF010000081.1, read as the reverse complement.
CCCAAAGAAGTTGAGATCAAAGTAGGCGACACTGTTCTAGACGCTTGCGAAGACAATGATATTCATCTCAATCACAACTGCGGCGAAGTTTGCGCATGCAGCACATGTCATGTCTATGTGAATACACACGAAGATCATTTCAAAGAAATGAGTGATGAAGAAGAAAACTTTGTCGATCGTGCAATCAATCCGCGCATCGAGTCAAGGCTTGGCTGCCAGTGCGTCCTCGAAGAAGACACAAACGAAGTCATCGAAGTCGAAATACCAGATCAAACAAAAATTATCGGACACGAACACTAGTCAATTATGGCATTTGAGGATATAGATAATCTCCCGATCGAATGGATCGATCACGAAGACATCGCAATGGGCTTGTATGAGAAGTTTGGCGATGAGTTTACGGAGTCTAAGATTTATAGAATTCGATTTACAGATCTACTTGAGTGGATTTTGGAAATACCAAACTTCGTAGGCAAGCGCGAAGATTGCAGCGAAGGTCATCTCGAGCTCATCCAAGCCAAATGGGTGTACGAATGGCGAGATAATCAGTAGTAATTTGCGGCTGTGAATCTCCTAGAGCCGTTTAGAACAATACATACAATCATCAGCGACGTCGATGGCGTCTTGACTGATGCAAAAGTGACGTACTCTGCGCGAGGCGAGCGATCGCGCACGTACTCCAATCGCGATGCAGTAGCGACATACATTGCTCGTGAGCATGGAATTCGCCTAGCAGCCATCACGCGCGCTCCTGACGAAGCTGTACGCAAGCGGCTTGTCCACATGAGGTTTGAGCATATTTATATCGGCGTCCAAAATAAAGTCGCCGTACTTGAATCGTTTTTAGAAGCACATGGACTCGACGGCAGCGGCGTGCTATACATCGGCGATGATGTACCCGACTACGAAGCGATGAAACGCGTCGAACTCGCTTGCTGCCCAGCTGATGCGGCACAAGAAATCCAAACACTCGCTACGTATCTCTGCAAATCAACGGGCGGCCAAGGCTGCCTTAGAGAAGTGATTGAAATGGTTTTAAAGCTACAAGGGAAATGGCCTTACGCTACGAATTACAATGCTCAATTGTATTCGAAATAAATGCAAAAACTCCGTGCATATATTCTTTTGCTTCGTCCAATCAATTTATTGATTGTAGCATTGACTTTGGCTTTGATACGCTACTGCGTGATCGTACCAGCGTTTAATGATATTGGTGCGCCCTTTTTGCTCGACCATCTTCATTTCGGATTATTCGTTTTCGCGATTGTATTGATGACGGCTGCTGGAAATTTAATTAATGATATCGTCGATAATGCAATTGATCTTATTAATAAACCGAATAAAACATACATCAATACAATTATCCCAGAATCAAATGCGCGGCTTGTGTATTGGCTTCTTCACGTTTGTGGTTTTGTATTAAGTATTTACTTGGGTTTTCACATCGGGCAAGCGCATTGGAGCTGGTTGTACATAGCAGCTGCCGGATTATTACACCTCTACTCGACTCGACTCAAACAAACGGTTTTAATTGGAAATATCGTTGTTTCATTTTTTACAGCAGCCGTAGTTTTAATGCTTCTTCTGAGCGAACATGAGTCAATTTCCAATTATTGGGAACTGCTCAAATTTCCAATAAATCTTGTTGTTGGATTTGCAGTGTTTGCGTTTTTGTCAACTTTAATCCGAGAAATTATAAAAGACATCGAAGATGTACAAGGCGACCAAGCATTTGGATTACGAACATTGCCTGTAGCCTATGGAATTAATAATGCGCAAGCAATTGCTCTAGCAGTTGTCATGATTTTAATAATTTCCTTGTCAGCTGGATTAACGCATCTTCTCGTGTATTTAGATAATCCTTGGATGCTGACGTATGTAACCGTTTGCTTGTTGCTGCCTGGTATTTTACTCTTGACATTTATTAATCGCGCCAAAACAGTCGAGCAATTTTCAAGACTTTCGAAAGGGCTAAAAGTCTATATGCTGCTTGGTCTTGGCACACTGATTTTATTTCGAATTCTCGTTTACGGATTTTAATTATGAAACTCAATAAAGAACTTATCCTCGCAAGCGGCTCTCCTCGCAGAAGTGAATTACTTACTGAAATGGGCTTGACATTTGAAGTGCGTCCACTAGACATTGATGAGTCATTTTCGGATGATATGCCTGTAGAAGAAGTTGCTGAATGTCTGGCTCGAAAAAAAGCGCTTGCATATCCAAGTGTTCGAGAGAATCAACTCATTTTAGCAGCAGATAGTATTGTTGTTTGCAAAAATAAAATCTACGGAAAGCCGCATAATTTCGAAGGCGCCCAAGAAATGCTCCACGAGCTCAGCGGACAAATACACTATGTGTTTACAGGAGTTGCCTTTCGTTCCGCGACGGGTATTGATTCATTTACAGAGCGAGCCGATGTACAATTTTCAGAATTAAATGAAGATGAAATCAACTACTACATAACAAATTATAAACCCTATGACAAAGCAGGCAGCTACGGTATTCAAGATTGGCTTGGTACCTGCAAAGTCACTTCGCTCACTGGCACATTCCCAAATGTCAAAGGACTACCTACTGCAAAAGTCTATGAGTATTTAAAGCAGTTTCAGGTTGACTAATTTTCTATTGAAAAAATGATGGCATACTCGGTCCTGCAAGTAATACTGCAATAAAATAATTTAAAATACCAGGATTAAAAATTAGTGCAGCACCAATTGTAAAAACAATTCCCCAGACAGAGCCCCAAAAGTGAGCATCGTGCCCTATATTATCATTACCTCGGCGCTCCATGTATTGCGAATAAATTAAATACAAAACACCAAAGACAATACCTGGAATCGGAATCACAAAAAAGAGAAGCAGCCATTCCCAGGGCGCAAATAAAATAAACGCAAAGGTCACAGCAGAAACAGCTCCACTTGCACCAACTGCTCGATACATTGGATTGTCTTTATGTTTGAAATACGAGTAAGCAGAACTCACTAAAATACCTAAGACATACATTGCAATAAATGCAATTTTACCTTCTAATAAGCCAAATGCTTCTTCAAACAAAAACTCAACCTGCTCACCAAACATATACAAGACAAACATATTGATCGCAAGAAGTCCAAAGTCATTATGCACAAAGCCGTGTGACAAAAAGCGATACAGCTGCCCTTCGCGCTTCATCGCGTACGGATAAAAAAGCAACTTGTCCATGCCGCCATTAAACGCCTGTAAGGAGATAATGACCGTCATGATGATGATGATAAGAGTAATCGACATAAGCGCGAAGGTAAAAATTTCTTAGGCGTGATGATACGGTCGCCCTCTCGAAATACTCAACGCCCGATAAATCTGCTCATGCAAAATTACTGCAGCCAGCTGATGTGGATACGTCAACTTCCCAAAAGACCATTTTGTGTTGGCTCGGGCATAGAGGTCAGCATGAAATCCATACGCACCACCCACGACAAATACGACCTTACCGCTAGCATTCATTATCCATTGATCAAGCCGCTCCGAAAGCCCTTCAGACGTGTATTGCTTGCCTTTATCATCCAGCAGCACCACAAAATCATTTACTTGTATCAATTGCAATTGTCGAGCAGACTCCGCCGCCTTAATCGCCGCCACATCCGTCTTGCGATGCTTGATCTCGATCACCTCCGTCGCAGACTTGACATCATGGGAGATCCGCTTGGCATAATCCGC
>JAHDHF010000080.1 GCA_020631455.1 Saprospiraceae bacterium | reverse complement strand
TATCCATGAGTATATTGCATCATTAGTAATCGTTCTAGATGTCTACAAAAGGAAACGAAATACCAGAAGTTCAATTTCAAAATAAAAACCAAAAAGAAATTGAAGTCATGAGTTTTACAGAAATGTATGCTGCATTAAACAATGCCCAGCATCACGATCCATTTGCAATGCATAGGATTGATTTCTTCATGATACTCATCGTACTAGAACAATCATACACACATTACATTGATTTTCAAGAATTCAAAATTTCAGCTGGCAGTATTCTTTGCATTGCCAAAAATCAGGTACACAAATTCACCCATAAACTCAAAGACACAAATGGTATTTCGATTTTATTTAATGAAGAATTTGTCAATAAAAATTATATCCTTTACGGCAATCATAAGCTCAAGCGGCTTTTTAATTATCATATAGACTCGCCGCTTGTCACAAGCAAGCAGCTCCTGCAAGAAGACATCACTGATCTTTCAAAAAAGATGCATTCTGAATATACGAATGAAAATATCTACTTAAAGCAAGATGTTTTAAGCTCGATATTATATATACTTCTGCTCAAGATAGAACGTGCAAAAAAGCAGCGGCAAAAAATAGTACAACAAAATAAGTGGCTTGATATTTTTAATTCATTTCGCCTACTACTAGAGCGCAAGTATGTTCAAACTCGAAACTCAAATGATTATGCGGCTGAGCTACATATATCATACAAGCATCTCAATGATGCTATAAAACAGATCACTGGACTTACAGCCAAAGCATTTATCGATAGATTCATTGTTTTAGAGATGAAACGATATCTTATATCGACACCACTTTCAATTAAGGAGGTCAGCTTTAAAACCGGATTTGACGAACCAGCCAACATGGTCAAATTCTTTAAAAAACATACAAAATCAACACCGCGGCAGTATAGGCTCGACTACTCAAAATAGCCTTCGGTTAGAGATTTACCATTTTTAGAAACAGAGTGATAATTCATTGAGCTGTGGTTGATAGAATATTTGCATATCAACAAATCACAACAAACTACAATGAGATTCACATTTGTATTCATCAGTTTACTCGCACTTATACTATCAAGTTGCGGTAGAGGAGAAAACGCCTCAATACTCGAAGTCACCACGTTCAATATCAATAGCGGAGTCAGCATGCAAGACTTTGCAAAACTTGATGCAGAGGTAGAAGGTAACTTCACGAGTCTACAAAACGGATTTATCAGCCGCCAGAGTGCAGTAGATGAAAAAGGCAACGTTGTCGTACTCGTCTATTGGGAATCTGAAAAAGACGCCAAAGCATCAATGGATAAATTCATGGCTGATCAGTCTGTACAAGAATATGCAGCAATGATCAATGCAAGCACCATGAAAATGAACCGCTTTATGTCTAGAAAACGATATTCAGGCAGTGCGAGCTCATTTGTAGAAGTCATGTCCTTTGATCTTAAAGATGGAGTCGACTCAGATGCATTTAGAGAAAAAAATAAGCAAGTAGAAACTGAGGTCACTGCAAAGCGTGACGGTTTTATTGAGCGCATTACTGGAAGAAATGATGACGGTAAAATCGTCGTAGCAATCTACTGGGACACAAAAGAAAACTCTGACGCTGCACTACAGCCATTTCAAGACAACCCTATCTCAAAAGAATTTATGGGAATGATGGATCAATCATCGATTCAATTCTCTCGATATCAATTTACTCAATCACTGAAATCTTCTACTATGGAATTATCAAACCGCGACAAAGTTGTTGCATTATTGAACAGCTTTAACACTGGAGATAAAACTCCAATCTCTTACATTAATCCGAATAAATACATCCAACATAATCTTGCCGTCGGCGATGGTTTGGCTGGATTTGGAGAAGTCATGCAACATGCACCTCCAGGAGGATTTAAAGCAAATGTAATTCGTTCTTTTGAAGATGGTGATTTTGTGTTTACGCATACAGAATACGATTTCTTTGGTCCTAAAATAGGATTTGATGTATTCCGTTTTGAAGATGGTCTTATAGTAGAGCACTGGGACAATCTGATCGATTTACAAAAACCAAATCCAAGCGGCCGTACTCAAATAGATGGAGCAACAGAAATAACTGATCTTGATAAAACCGAAGCAAATAAAGCGAAGGCGCAGGATTTCATTAATACAGTTTTACTTGAGCACAAAATGGATCAAGTGACTAATTATATTAATCCAACAAAATACATTCAACATAATCCTGCAGTAGCTGATGGTCTCGAAGGCTTTGGGGCAGCTATGAAATACTTTGCAGAAAAAGGACTCGTAATGGAGTACACTAAACTGCATAAAGTGCTTGGCGAAGGAAACTTTGTACTCACACTGAGTGAAGGAAAATTCGGCAAAGGAGAACATACAGCATTTTATGATCTCTTTAGATTCGAAGACGGACTCATCGTTGAGCATTGGGATGTCATCGCTCCAATTCCAGCAAAAGAAGAATGGAAAAATACAAACGGTAAATTTTAATACCATCTGAATGAAGTGTAGATAAAAACATGAGAGTGAATACATGTATTCACTCTCATGTTTTTTTAATTAATAAAACAGTTCTTAAAGTAGTGTTATTCATTAAAAACAAGAAACAAACACTATAAATGATATATTTTAAGTACAGATTTATTTAATAAACCAACAATATGAATACGACAACACAAAACCAAATCAACACAGTCATAGCAAATCTCTTCCTTGACTCTAAGCTTGACTATCTTAGAATGATAAAAGGAGCTACAAAAGGTATATTCAGACCTCTACAGCCAGCTGACCTAAAAGATGTGTATTTATCAATTTCGAAAGAGCAAGGTGAAGATCTTGTCAAGCTGATAAAACAAATGGATTTAAAATCAATTGTTGAATTTGGAACTTCCTTTGGAGTTTCGACACTTTATCTTGCTCAAGGAGCGCTTGAAACAAATGGGCGAATTATTACTACTGAGCTCATCGAATCAAAAGCTCAAAAAGCTGCTCAACATTTTAAGCAGGCACAAGTTGATTCAATCATTGACTTGCGAGTCGGCGATGCCATGAAAACTTTAGCAAATCACTCAGAGCCGATTGACTTGCTACTCCTTGATGGTTGGAAGGATTTGTACTTACCCCTTTTTAGAATGCTAGAATCAAACTTCCATGAAACAACGATTGTATATGTAGATAATGCTGACATGAGTGAGGTCGTACAGTTTTTACATCAAGTACATCAAGGTGGAGATTATTATGTAGAATATAAATACGGCGGCAAGGCTGCCTTAGTAAGAAAAAAATAGATTGATTATTCATTTTTAATTACAACTGGCTGAGGGATGGAAGGTGTTGTCTGAACTCTGCACGACTGCAAGGAGTGCAGAGAGAGTGCCGGACAGCCCGACCCGAAATAAAAAAACCTCCTAGAATAATCTCTAGGAGGTTTTTTTTATTGAAGGGGCAGCCCCATTTTTTAATTATAGATCACGATTTTTCCAAGCTGATGAAGCTGGTACGTCTACTGGATGAAATGCGCCTTTGCGCTGCTCGAGAAGCCAAGTAGCAAGTTGAGCTGCAATTTCTGCTTCTGGTTCCTCGAAATTTTTAACATCCTCGTCAGAGTAATACTTTTTGACAAAGTGTGTGTCAATCTGCCCAGTTTGAAATGCTTCGTTGTGCATCACAAAGCGACCAAATGGTAATGTCGTCTCGACGCCTTCGATTTTGTAGTCTTCGATTGCTTTGAGCATTTTGCTCATTGCTTCATTGCGATTACTCCCATAGGTGATCAGTTTGGCGATCATCGGATCGTAATAGATCGGTATCTCCATACCTTCTTCAAATCCATCATCGACACGGATGCCTTCGCCTACTGGTCGGATGTAGCGGCTGAGTGTGCCTGTGCTCGGTAAGAAGTTATTGTATGAATCTTCGGCATAGACACGCAGCTCAAGTGCATGACCAGTGATCGTGAGATCCTCTTGAGTGAAGCTGAGTGCTTCGCCTCGTGCTACTTGGACTTGCTGCTCGACGAGATCAACGCCTGTAATCAACTCGGTGACTGGATGCTCGACCTGCAAGCGTGTATTCATCTCGAGGAAATAGTAATTGTGATCATCATCAAGCAAAAATTCTACTGTACCTGCTCCGACATAATCACATGATCGAGCGACATCGACAGCACTTTTACCCATGCGAGCTCGCAGCTCTGGAGTCAGCACTGCGCTCGGTGCTTCTTCGACAACTTTCTGGTGTCGGCGCTGGATACTGCACTCACGCTCAAACAGATGAACGATATTGCCATGTGTATCAGCGAGAACTTGTATCTCGATATGTCGCGGCGAGGTCACGTATTTTTCGATAAAGACACTTCCATCACCGAAGGATGATTCTGCCTCAGAGACTGCGCGCTTCATTTGCTCTTCAAATTCATCAGCTGAACTGACGACGCGCATACCTTTTCCTCCGCCACCTGCAGATGCTTTGATCAATATCGGGTAGCCAATACCTTCTGCGATTGTCTTAGCTGCTGGAATATCAGTGATCGCATGGTCTGTACCTGGCACCATCGGTATATCGTAGGCCGCGACTGTCTCCTTGGAGGCGAGCTTGCTGCCCATCAATGTAATCGCCTTGATGCCTGGCCCGATAAATGTGATTCCTGCATCTGCTACTTGCTGAGCGAAGGTTGCATTTTCAGACAAAAAGCCATATCCAGGGTGAATGCCGTCAACATTGAGTTTCTTGCACGCTTCTAGGATTTTATCTGCTCGCAAATAACTCTCTGACGATGCTGCTGGACCGAGACAAACGGCTTCGTCTGCAAAGCGCACATGAGGCGCGAGTCGATCTACTTCTGAATAAACTGCAACAGATTGAATGCCCATTTTGCGGAGTGTCCGCATGATTCGGAGCGCGATTTCACCACGGTTGGCGACAAGTACTTTCTTCATAGTATTCTTCTTATCGAAGTCGAGCCTCAAGATACACAGGTTGATGGTCTGAATACGCAAATTTGGTATCGAGTCCTTTGACTTTGAGGACTTGCACATTTGGCGAGACGAGATAAAAATCGATTATCGTAGTAGGTGTACCGACTTGATTGTAGATGTTTTCGAGTTTTCGATTTGTCGGTACAAGTGGATCATACGCCCATGTCCAATCCGAAGGCATAAAGTCAGCAGCAATTTCTGGTTGAGCTGTTGGATTTCCATTGCCTGGCGGAATGACCTCTGGTCTGAAGTACGGAGGGCATTGATTCCAGTCGCCTCCTACGATGACATAATTGCCTTTTTCGTATTCGGCAAGAATCAGATCTTTAAGGAACTGCATCTGCTGAGCTTTCATACTACCGTCATCATAAGCGCTATTGTGCAAATTGACGAGGTAGAGTTCTTTACCGTTTTCAGTTTTGATCCGATGTATAGCTAAGCAACGATCAAGCTGAAAAATGCGAGTCGGCCAGTCGTATTCTCCCGGGAGTTGAAGCCGCTTGGGTGAATGAAGCTCATATTTTGAAAATGTGGCAAGTCCACTTTCCATCTTGCCCATGACATTCCAGGGTTCGAGCACAGGAAGTGGCACACGTGGAGCTTTGTAATTTATTGCAAACGTCGAAGCATATCCATTCAATTTTGATTGAAGCTCAGAATACATATTCGAATAGTAATTCCGCTTTGAGTCTGTATCGGTTTCTTGAAACAAATAGAAGTCGGCTGGATTTGCTGCGACTGTATAATAAATGCCTTCTAGGTTTTTTTCGACTTCTTCTTTCGGTGCTCTCACCATTTTTCCGCCCGATGTCAAGAAGCCACCAGCATCATAAAAGAAATTTGAGGTGGCACCTAAACCTCCGTAACCAAGATTCCAGTTGACTATTGTGACATGGCTATCCCTCAAAATGGAATTCTGATGCTTCATTTCTGCTTGTAAATCAATGATGTTTTTGGGCTTAAAGTCCGTAATTGTGCCATGAATCAAGCAGCCAATCACATAAAGTAAAGTGACCGCTAAAATCAACAGAACAAAATAAACCATCCGTTTTATCCAACTTTTCTTAGAATTCATGTGACAAATGTACTTTAAATGAGTCGTGCATTGATTTTCAAGTGCTTGCAACGTTTTTAGGATGCAAAGGGTCTTTGAGAAGTATTTAATATTGCAAGTCTAGCATTGTGACAAATTAATTATCGCTTCTAAGCGTAGTGATTTTATCGTTTCATTGCATATCGCTTTTAGATAGACTTATATTAAAGCTCCCCCATTGATCACACACACCTACGCAGCATGAAAACCCCACTATCATTTTTCAGCATTGGAATCGTATTGTTTCTCTTTTGTTTTCAGCCTTTATTTGCTTCATCACTTTTACCGACAACGATACAAAACGCTTCAGCTGAAGGTAAATTAACGATGGTAGTATTCGGATCAGATGTCTGTCCACCTTGCGAACTTCTCAAAGATCAAATCGAAACAAATCAAAACATCAAACAAGAATTAGATGACGCGTATCAGGTTGTATACCTTGATCACAAGCGAGACAAACAATGGTTTAAGTCATATAATGTTAAGATGATGCCGACTACAATTATCATTAATACAAACCGAAAAGTCGTAGCTCGAGCAGATTATTATCTAAAACAAAATGAATTCCTTTCATTTTTAAAGCAGCCCCAAACTGCCTTTAACATGGTCAAAGTACAAACTGCACCAAAACCAAATCCAACTCAACCACAACAAATTTCGAATCAAGAGCTCAAAAAATCATTCGCACAACTTTCAGTTGTGAATCAAACTGTACAGGTATTTGAAATTCGTCTTGGCTCCTTTTCTACGCTTTCGTCAGCTAAAAAATACGCATCAGAAGTATCTAATAAACACGATATGACTGCTTACGTTTCTCAGCCAAAATCATCTGATTTGTTTATCGTATCTATCGGAAGAAGCGAAAGCAAAAACGATTTAACATCGACGCTAAAAGCTGTCAAACAACAATTTTTAATCGCAGATGCATACATTGCCTCTACTCAAATGAATGTTACTGTCCCACTCGAAACAGTAGTTATTAGATAAATAGGTAGCACTCCAATAAAAAAGGCGACTCCAAATCGGAGTCGCCTTTTTTATTAACTTAAAACCAACGTTGACTAAGCTTCGTCATCGTTATAAACAAATCGATAAACAAAAGCAGCAACTGCACCACCCAAGAAGTTGGCTACGAGATAAACCCAGATATTTGCAAACTCTTGCATACCTGCAAGGCTAACACCAAGAGCAACTGCTGGATTAAATGCACCGCCAGTGACACCGCCGAGTGCATACGCACATGCAAGAACTGTAAAACCAATAGCTAGACCATAGAATGAATTACCATCAGTAGATTTCGAAGTCGCAACATTTAAAATCACATAGACAAGTGCAAATGTTCCCAAGAATTCTGCGAGAAGACCAGGAACCATATTTCCAGCACCTACAAAATCACCTGTAGCTACAGCATAATCAGCTCCTACAGTTGCTTCAGCAATAAAAAGGCCCGTAAAGGCAGCAAGTGCTCCACCTGCTAGCTGAGCAATCATGTAACCTGGAATGTCAGCAGCGCCGATTTTGCCGCGTAGGAAAACTCCAAGCGTAACAGCTGGATTAAAATGACCACCTGAGATGTGTCCACCAGCATAGATCATGACCATAAGAACAGATCCAATAGCAAGTGGAGCAAAACTTCCAACGCCTGCTGTAACCGTACAAACAACGGTTAGGATAAGGAAGAATGTTCCGATAAATTCAACGAGATACCGTTTCATAAGAAGTGTGTTTAATGAAGAAAAAGGTAATTAAGGCTCACAAAATGACCACACCAAATAAGGCATAACCATTTTTAGATAACATTAAGACGGTCGATTGTACATTGCGGTCACGCAAACTTCCATTTATGAACATCGCACTCATAGGATATGGCAGAATGGGGCAGCTAATCGATCAGCTGCTCCAAGACTCAACCCATACAGTCTCCGTCAAAGCCGACGACCAAACTCCTCACGCTCAACTCGTAGAAGCTCTCGCCAATTCTGATATCGCGATCGAGTTTACGCAGCCAAATGCAGCCGTCCAAAACATCCGAACTTGTCTCCAAGCAGGCATCCCAATTGTCACTGGCACTACAGGCTGGCAAAATCAATATTCCGAAGTTGCAAATGAAGTCCTCAAACAAAAAGGAGCCTTGATCGCTGCTTCCAATTTTAGTATCGGGATGAATATCTTCTTCGAGCTGAATCAACGCCTTGCTGCTGCAATGTCAAATCAAGGCGAATACAAAGCTCAAATAGCTGAGACACATCATACTACAAAACTCGATGCTCCGAGCGGCACAGCCGTAACACTTGCACAGCAGCTCATCGAGCAGCACCAGGCATATTCAAGCTGGCAGCTAGGTACATCAGCTCCTAATGGGATCCTTCCAGTAGAAGCACTTCGTTTACCAGATGTACCAGGCACGCACACAGTCACATTTCAATCCGATATTGATACCATTGAGATGACACATACAGCGCATACGCGAGTCGGATTTGCACAAGGAGCTATCAAAGCCGCAGAGTGGCTCCACGGCAAACAAGGCATCTACACAATGCGTGATGTCCTCGGATTCAGCTAGTGTATTCTCAAATAGTTGGGGCTGCCCGCTCATTCCATTCGCGGTCGGGCTGTACGCAGTACGGTAACCTAGCCGCAGCTCCGCAGCGTCCACTCGCAAGCGAGTGCTGCTCCCATCCCTCAGCCAAAAAATCTCATTTCTTTAAGGCAGCTATCTCGTTATGATCGAGGTTTCGCCAATCGCCCATCTTTATTGAATCAAGTGTGAGATGCATAAACCGCACACGCTTTAATGTCACCACTTTATAATCTAAAAACTCGCACATCCTCCTGATCTGACGATTGAGCCCTTGCGTCAAAATAATAGAAAATGATTTTTGACCAGTTTGTTTGACTTTACAGGGTTTAGTTTTTGTACCAAGTATTGGCAGCCCTTTACTCATGCGTGCTAAAAATGCTTTTGTAATTGGCTTATTGACCGTGACGACATATTCTTTTTCGTGATTATTTTCTTCGCGTAATACTGTATTCACTATGTCGCCATCATTCGTCAACAGAATTAATCCTGAAGACGCTTTATCCAATCGCCCAATTGGAAAAATACGCAACGGATGATTGATATACGATATAATATTATCGCGCTCGCGCAGATCTGTCGTACACGTGATACCGGGCGGCTTATTAAATGCAATATAAACAGCTCTCGGTTTTTTCTTAATCAGTTTATTATCAATAAAAACTTTGTCCTTCGGCAATACTCGATTACCTTTTTTGGCTACAGTTTTATTTATTTTAACTCGACCAGCTTCGATCAATTTATCTGCTTCGCGGCGCGAGCACATGCCAGTGCTACTGATATATTTATTTAAACTTATTGATTGGTCTGACATAAATTCTATGAGTAAAGGACATTTCAAAGATACATTTTTGGACAAGCGCTGCGAAGTGGTGCACAGCAGACGCGACTGTAAGGAGCGGCCGAGCGAATAGCGAGCCACGAAGCATAGCGACCCGAATACCGACTCGTCGGTAGAGGGATGGCCCCTCTACTTACGAGTACATATTCATAATTCTAGCATCTCGTCAAAACGATCTGCAATTGTATTAAATCCATTTGCATTGACACGAGCATCGACATGGTCTCGGAATGGCACTTCTTCTGCCAATTCATAAAAGCGAGTAATACCATCTGCTACAACCTGCGGCTCAGCAGTTGGCACAATAACACCTGTCACACCATCTTCTACAAATTCAGCCAAGCCGCCGACATCTGTAATGACAACTGGCTTATGATGACCATAAGCAATATTAAGAATACCACTCTGCGTACCATTGCGATACGGCAGCACAACTACATCTGCTAAATCAAAATATTTCCCAACTTCTTCATTTGGTATATATTGATTTTCAAAATGTACACTACCATCAATACAAATATCAGCAGCTAAATCATAATACGTTTCAGGAGAATCATAAAACTCACCTGCTACAAGTAATTTATATCGAGGATCAATTTGCTGTAGGCTACTGATTGCACGAATTAAAATATCAAGTCCTTTATAAACTCGTACGTATCCAAAAAATAAAACTACTCGATCATTAGTAGACCAACCAATACGATCACGCAATTGATCAATGATAGATTGACCTGCATCTTGATACCATCCGTACACAGGTAGCTCTGATCGAAATACTGGCTGCCTATAATTTGCTCGATTTAATTCATCTTCTACTTTTTGACTTAATGCCAAAAACATATCAGCATGCTTAAGACCAATTGTCGTCAACATTTTATCAATAGCACGCGCTTCATGAGAAATAAAATTCTCGGTAATAAACAAAATTTTATTTCTATTACCCACATTTAATTTTCTGGAAATAGCGCGATACGCAGGACCAAAAAAAGGCTGCCACCAATCAAAGGCAACAAGGTCAGGCTCAAGCGCATTTATATGCTGAGCCGTTTTTGCCCAAGATATCGGATTAATCGAATTAATTTTCCGTTCACTTGGCACTTGCAAATAATGATCATCACTCTCGTCATACTGCGTCTGCCCCGGAAACAGTAACGAAGGATATAATAATGTAAAATTAACAAGATGCACATCAAATCGCTCTGCTAGCGCACGGTATAAAAATGCCATAAATAATGCATTGCCACCGCGATACGGATAACAAGGCCCGACAAGTACAATTCGTGATTTTTCGTTTACCATGAGCGTACAAAGATTAAAAATCCAAGCAGTTTTAAATAAAATAATTTGGGGCTGCCCTTCATTCACAAGTTCATTCAGGTCGGGCTATTCGGCAGCTCGCTGGTCGCTCGGCCACTTCGCTTCATTTTATTTCGCTCGTGGCTGCTATCGCACTGCCTACTATCCCTCAGCCAAAAAGCTGTTTTTATAATTCGACAGGCGGACCAGACGAGTAAGTCGTTTCTTTCCATTTTTGTCCATACATAGAAGAATAGACGACCTCTATTTCAAAAGCATTTTGGTCAGCTTCAATTTCTAGGATTTCAAGGACTCTGCCGATATCTCTCAAATGAAAAACAATCTTGTATAAAACACTTTCTTCACCAGCTGAAAAAGTGGATCCGCGACCAAAAGCACTTGACAACTCTAGCTGCACGACATCGAGCAATTCAGGAAATTCAGATTCGATATGCTTTCGAATATTTAATGGGACAAGACCGTTCTTTCCTTTAATCTGTATTGATTCGATATTGGCTGGGCCGAGTCCTTTATTCTTTAAGGTCACTGATACTGTGACGATCGAATCTTTGAGCGATTGCGCATCATTAAATGACATACGGGGCATAACTGACAATCGGCTCTGCTCATGGACTAAGCGCGTCTGATACATAAATATCAAGAGCGTCAATAGGCTGATAACCATTGCTGAAATACCGATGATCCGATCTGTGCTGATTTTCATTTTGCCCATACATCAAGTATAACACGAATGTTCTTTGCTTTCAAATCGTGTATTCACATTCTTGGACAAGCGCTGCGAAGTGGTAGACGAATGTCTAGACTCAGTCACTGCGGGTAAGGCAGTGTACTGAGGCCGAGCGAACCCCGACTACTCAGGGTTGCAGCGAGCCACGAAGCACAACCCTGAGTAGTCGGGGTAGCGACCGCGCTGAATAGAATGAAGCGCGGATGGCCCATAAAAAAAGCCTCAATTCAATATGAATGAGGCTTTTAATTTGAATGATCGATTTAAAGTTTACTCGTCATCGATTGCTCGAAGTAAAACAACGACTGATTGTGTTTCGCCTTTGCGAAGGAAGTCTATCTTGACCTTATCGCCTGGACGACGGACGGCAATTGTCTCTTGGAGCTGCGGCATAGTGCGGATGCGCTTGTCATCTATGTGCGTGACGACATCATCTGGTAGCAATCCTGCCATCTCTGCTGGACTGCCACTCTCGACTGACTGTAATAGAACGCCTTCTGTAAATGCAATACCAAGTTTTTCCGCATCATCATTGTCAAAGTCTTGAATACGCACGCCAAGGAATCCGCGCTTGTATTCGCCATACTGGATGAGGTCATCGACGACTTTGCGTACGAGATTACTCGGAACTGCAAATGAATAACCCGCAAACATGCCTGTCTGCGATGCAATGGCTGTATTGATGCCGATGAGATCGCCATCTGTATTTGTGAGCGCGCCGCCGCTATTGCCAGGATTGACTGCTGCATCTGT
>JAHDHF010000248.1 GCA_020631455.1 Saprospiraceae bacterium | reverse complement strand
GCACTCCTGTAGCCTCAGAACAGCAGCTTTTGCGAGTTGATGCGCGGACTGCCGTCAGACTGTGCAATAACCTTCACCTAATTCCTTGTTATTTCAGAGCAATTTTCGTAACTTGAGAGTGAATATTTACTCACTCTTTTCCGCTCACTATGAATCATAAACAAGGAATCGATCGCCATCAGATTCAGTTTGTGTGCTTAGACGATTTTGTCGCCCGGGATAGCTTTGCAAGAGTCATTGATTTACTGGTGGACAACTTCCCACTCAATGAGTTAGGCTTTTCTCATGTCCATCTCAATAATCAAGGCAACGAACCGTATCATCCAGCTACCCTGCTTAAGCTATTGCTATATGGTCAGAGACATGGTATCCGTAGCGCACGCAAACTAGTCCATCAGTGTCACATTAATCTAGAAGTCAAGTGGCTCCTCAGAGATCTGAAACCAGCTCACAGAACCATATGCTACTTCAGAGTCCATAACGGCGATGCTATCAAACGGGCCCACAGACATTTTGTCAAGCAACTTCAAAATTGGAAGCTCATTTCTGGTGAGATATTGGCACTTGACTCAACCAAACTCAGAGGTCAAAATAGCATAAAGAATAATTTCAATCAGAAGAAAATCAATCGCCATTTAGAATATATCGATCACAAAATCGAAGAATACTTAGATGCTATCCAACAGATAAAAGAGTCAAGCAATAATAAGAGCTCCGAAGAAATAGAGAATAAGATCGAAAACCTTGAAGAACGCAGAGAACAGTACAAACTCCTCGAGCAAGCTGTAGCAGAATCGATCGATGGACAGGTCAGTACCACCGATCCTGACAGCAGAGCGGTCATCAAGCACCGCAACATTATAGAAGTCGGCTACAATGCACAAACTACCGTAGATGCCAAGCATCAGATCATCGTGGATGTATATGCCGGTGGCGTCAATGACAGATCCGATCTGGCCACAGCCGCTCGCAGAGCACAAGACCTACTCCAGGTCAAACACATCGAGCTTCTTGCAGACGCAGGCTATCACAATGGCGCCGATATCGCCTACTGCGAGCGCAAAGGAATACGAACCTTCATTCCACCCAGCAAGAAGCATCACCAGAAAGAAAAAGGATACCGTAAATCTGACTTCCTATATGATGCGGCTACAGATACATACACATGTCCAGCTGATCAAGTCCTTCGTAAAGAACTCACATACAAAAAACGAAATAGCAAGAGATCATATCGAGTACACAGATATGGCACTGCAGCATGCGCAGCATGTCCCTTTCGGAAGAAATGTACGAGCGCAGCCGCGGGTCGAAAAATAGAAAGACCAGCACATCAAGCAAATACTGAACGTAATGACCAACGCGTAAAAAAGTACCACAACTTCTATCGATTAAGACAGCAGATCGTCGAACCCGTATTTGGGATATGGAAGCGACAATGGCATATGGAATATCTCATTCTCAAAACAAGGCCTAAAGTAGAAACAGAGCTCCATCTGGCCTCACTGACATACAATCTGCTCAGAGTAGTGAATCTCAAAGGGCTAGAATGGCTGAAAAATCGCCTAAAAAGCCTGTTTCTCGCTTCGTTTCGACACAGAGCACTCCATGGAACGCTGTGTCGTAATTCTAAAGTAATCCGTACCTTCATCTCAAAGCACTCCTGTAGCCTCAGAACAGCAGCTTTTGCGAGTTGATGCGCGGACTGCCGTTACATGCAAGCTGATGATCAAAAAGATTAAAAATGAGCTTTCGTAGTAAATGAAAAGCCATAGGTGAATTTTGCCAACCCACAAAAAAGCAAAGAGTCTTATCAGACACATTGCTTTTTCTACCACCCGCAATCTTTTCCTACACAACACCCAATTAACACTTAATTAATTTGCTGAGAAACTAAATTGCTGCTAAATTCGTTATATTAGAGATGAATAAAATCACATCATATCGAGTAATAAGC
>JAHDHF010000079.1:1696-12490 GCA_020631455.1 Saprospiraceae bacterium | reverse complement strand
AATCCTTCGATGTGATATTGATAATATTGGATAATAGTATTGAAAACTTCTTTTCGGTGTTGTTTTTTTAGCCCAATTGGAAGTTCTTTATATGAATCAGCAAGACAAGCTTGTTGAAATGTTTGACTAATTTCTGAGTCTATGTATTGAGGATTATTTTTTGAATAGATGAACTCACCTGTCGGGATATGGAGTTGAGTATCTTTAATTTGAATACCACTTGGTGTTAGTCCAATAAAATGTAATAATTGAGATGCAAACCAAATATGAAAAGTTGATAATTGTTGCTGAACTTGATCCAATTCTTTAAAAGAAGAAAAAATAAATTCAAATGTTTCTTGTTCTATGTCTGGTTCTATAAAGATATTACTGATTAATTCTGTCATGCAAGTGCCGATACTTGATTTTTGTAAATCAAAAGGCAATTGAGAGTACATGTATTTATGTTGTAATTCTTTTGTGCGGTGTAGGTCTTTATCTTCTCTCCAATAGACGATCATGTCAAGTAGAGCCATCGGGCGTACAAGCAGCGGAGATACCTTTGGTTTTGGCTGCCGAACACCAGAGATAATGTATGATTGAAGCCCTTTATCAAGTGTCAATACTTCAATGATAACACTCGTCTCGCTGTATTTTTTTGTGTTTAAAACAATTCCTGTTGTTTTAATAATCATAGGACTTGATTATTAATCAACAAATAGAATTTTAGTAACTTCTGTATCTGGAGTTAATCCTCTTGTGCCAGTACTAAAGACTAAATAAACACCAGATGCTGCTCGTCTCCCATCATACGAATTTCCATCCCAGATTGCTTGACCACCGAGTGCTGTTGTCTCAAATACAAGGCGGCCATTAATGTCGGTTATTTTGACATTGGCATTTTCGGCGAGTCCTTGGATCGCGATTTTTCCTTGATAATCAGGTCGTACTGGATTTGGGAAGGCATAAACATTTGAAGCATGTACGCGCGTAGCGCCAGTTGCCTCTCCTCTAAAAGAGCAAATTCCTTGATCTGTAGCAAAAAATACATCGCCAGTATTGTCATTAATTTGAATATCGGTGATGATATTTCCGAGCAGTGGACTATTTGTTTTTGTATAGTAGGCGAGTTCTTCATCTCCATTTGGTGATAATAAGAAAACGCCATTTGTAGTCCCAAACCATTTTCTATTTGCACCGTCTACTGCAATTGAAGTGACTATTTCGGTAGCTAATAAATAATCATTAAAATCGTCTGGATTAAACGTTTTAATTGTGCCTGGACAAGTGTTGTCAAATACTTGTGATGTGCATTCAAATACAATGACGCCTTGCTCTGTGCCGACCCACATGTCTCCATTTTTATCTAGCGCGAGTGAGCGGACATTTGCAGTTGGTAAAACTGAATTTGAAGTTGTGTATTCATGAAAGCGATCATCACTTGGTGAGTCGATATCTTCGCCTTCGTCATAAACAAAAATGCCTTCGCCGCGGGCTCCAATAATCCATTTGTAGCCATTGTCATCTATAACTATTTGTGTTGCCAATTGAGCAGAACCAGATGGCGCGAAGCTTCTCCAAGTTCCGTCACTTTTTCGCACTTTGAGCCAATCACCAACATTATAATTTGAAATCCAAAGATTATTGTTTTCGTCTACGGCAAGACCTGCAACTCGATATGCGCTTGTATCAAGTGGGTTGCTATCGAGATATCCATACTTAAATTGTTGCACGGTCTCTGTATCACGATTGTAAATAAAAAGGCCGCCTGTAAAAGCTCCAAAATAAACGTCGCGATCGTCTTGACTTAATTCAATTTCAATAAAATTAAAGCTGCCATTCATTAATGGATGATTTGTTCTATTTATAAAATCCCAAAATCCATCAATATATGTGTAAACACCAGTTGAATTAAATCCAGGTTGGTATGTTCCTCCAACCAAGCCAGAAGCGACCCAAACAGAATTGTCATCTCCAATCGCAAACTCTTGAGACGTCAATGCAATCGGAGCATTTATTGAATATGAATTACAACCATTTTCATTAATGTATCCGACATTTCGAAATAAATCGGCTGTCCAAATTCTATCTTGCTCATCAATTAAAGCATCTAGAAAAAAATTGATGCAGTCTGGGGCGTTTGGAGTATAGCTTGTGCCTGATGGATAGACAAGTCTCAATTGATCTGGACAATTGCTGCAATCAAAGCCAACAAGAATTTCATTTTCTTCTGGATTGAGAAATCGTATTTCTGAATTGAGTAATGCTGGGTCGTGGTAGAAAAGCTGCCATCCTGTACTTGTGCGATATCGATAAATACTATCTTGAACTGCTGCTACAATACTGTTTTGAAAGAAATTTAAATCTTGTGATGAGTAGGTAGCTGGCATACCGACAGAATTATCTGCTAATGTCCAAGCTGCAAAATCGAGGATATTTCCATTTTCAGGAATAGAAAAAACACCATTTAAAGTGCTGATAAAGTATGTGTTTTCGTATTGAGCAAATCCGTTGACTTGTGTATTGCTCGTCAATGTCGTAGTCAAAAAAAGCTGCTGTTCTAAATCAAGTTGTAGTAAGCCGAAACCAGTTGAAATAAATGCCTTATTTTGATAAAAATCTACTGAGAATACACGCTTGTCTCCAACGATGTCATCACGTGAAATATCGGTTAGATAAGTAGTTTCTCCATTTCTAATGAGATCGATGCTGCTATCGTCATATATGACGAGGAGTGTTTCTGTTGGTTGGTGATATTCAACAAATCGAACTCCGATAGTGGAAAGCCCTGATAATTTGTCAAAGCGTTGGACTGATAAATCTTCTTTGTCAATGACGATAAGACTGTTCTCGCAGGCGTAGTATACGTTTGTTGTTGATTGTGCTACACTTCTACCTAGTGAACATGGCAAGTAGCTTTGCCAATTTCCTATTGGAACTTCTTGTGCAGTGAGTTGTGTGAAACTAAGCAATAATGCGAGGAGGCTTACGATGTATCGAGTCTTCATATAGGAATCTAGAGCTGCAAAAATAACGCCCCGTGAATGGAGTTGTTGTTTGATTGTACCGTTTGTCTTTTTGATTGTCGTGTACTTGTCTTTAAAGCGGCTTGGACAAGCGCTGCGAAGTGGTGGCGTGAGCCAGACGCGACTGCGAAGCAGGAAGCGGCCGAGCGAATAGCGAGCCACGGAGCATAGCGACCGCTACGAATGCAATGAGTAGCGGATGGCCCCTAGACATCTTTTTATAAAAACGTAAAATGATCTCGGTCTTCTAAAAATCCGAATCGTTGACGAGCATTTATAATGGTTTGTTTTTGGAGTTGATGTGTTAAAAGGCCTGCGTCATTGTGTGCAGCAACAAGGATATTTCCAAGCGGATCGATGAGTTGCGATTGACCAGAATATTGAATTCCATTTGGATCAGTACCGATACGATTGACACCGATGACGTAGGACATATTTTCGATAGCTCTTGCTTTGAGTAGAGTGTTCCAGGCGTGTATTCGTTTGTAAGGCCAATTGGCGACATAGATTAAAAGATCATAATCTGTGGTATTGCGAGACCAAACAGGGAATCGCAAGTCGTAGCAAATCTGAGGTCTAATGCGAAAGTCGTTAATTATAAATTCGGTTTGTTTTTTTCCTGCTTGTACTGCTTCAGATTCGTTTGCTAAAGAAAACAAATGTGCTTTGTCATAGTATTCGATTTTTCCGCACGGAGCAGCATGAATACATCTGTTGAAGACTGCAGATTGATCGTGGATGTAAAGTGAGCCAATAATTGAAATTGAATGCGTTTTTGCAATTGTTTGCATCCAACGGACGGTTTCGCCATCCATAGTCTCAGCGAGATTGGTGTTCTGATTTCCAAATCCTGTTGAAAATGTTTCTGGTAGGATGAGCAAATCTATGCGTTCGTTTGTATCAAACTTGGACTCTATAAAAGCAAGATTTGATTGAGGCGATTGCCAAGCAATATCGTACTGAAGGAAAGCTACATTTAGAATCACAAGAGTTTTGTTTTTCCGGAGGCCTTAAGCTCCTTCAATGTTTCTTTGATTCGATTTTCATCTTTTTTTGGAATAATGAGCAGGACATCGTCTTGATCAATCACGACCATATCGTTCATTCCATAAATCACCACTTTTTTGTCAGTCTGGATATTCAAATAGCAGCCATGTGAATCAACTGTATGAATGTTTCCAATTTTTGCATTCTTGTCTTGGTCGAGTTTTGATAACTCATGTACAGCACTCCAAGAGCCGACATCAGACCAGCCAACATTTGCAGGAACGGTTAATACATTTTTAGCTCGTTCCATAATTGCAAAATCAACGGAAGTTGATTCTGCAAGTTCGTAAGAGCTATCAGCTATACTCGGATGCCAAGCAGTGTTAAAAATCTGTTTTGCGAATGTATTATAAGCTTGTTTTATTGACTGTAAACTCCATACAAAAATGCCTGCATTCCACAAGTATTCTCCTGACTGAATGAATTGCTGAGCAAGCTCGAAGTTTGGTTTTTCACAAAAAGCTTTCACTTGAAAAGCCGCTCCTTGTTTATCGCCTTGATGGATATAACCATAGCCCGTCGCAGGACGAGTGGGTTCTATTCCAATGGTCATTAACACATCTTGTTTACTCGCAATTTCTGCAGCTTGTTGTATCACGTTTACAAAGCCGACTTCATCTTTGATGTGGTGATCTGCAGCAGCTATGACTGCTACTCCTTTTGGATTTCTACTTTCGATCACGCTCATCGCAAATGCTATGCATGGAGCTGTATTGCGTCGAGCAGGTTCAGCTAAGATGTTAGCCGAAGGGATTTCTGGTAAATGATCAGCTACTTGCTCTACATAAGACTCATTTGTCACGACAAGGATGCGATCAGCAGCTACAATCTTTGAATACCGATGAAAAGTTGATTGGATGAGTGACTGACCAGTCCCCAAGACGTCAAGAAATTGCTTAGGATGAGCTTCGCGGCTCAGTGGCCAAAAACGGCTGCCAACACCGCCTGCCATAATGACTACATATAGGTTTGATAAATCCACTTGCCGAAGATACTCTACCTCATGCAACAACATTCTTTTTGAGTGGTAACAAAATTTTATTTGCCTCGAAGCAATGTGGACACTATCTTGTAAAAGATCAAAAACAGAATTTTTACACCCCTTGTAATAATATATGCTTACAGCAGAAATGACACCCCTCGAGGCCCTAGAAGAATTCTTCGGTTTCGAAGGCTTTAAAGACAGACAAGAAGACATCATCAAAAATGTCCTTGCACGCAAAAACACATTTGTAATCATGCCTACAGGTGGCGGTAAGTCAATGTGCTACCAATTGCCAGCGCTTATGATGGATGGCTGCGCAATTGTCGTCAGCCCATTGATCGCCTTGATGAAAAATCAAGTCGACAACATCAGAGGTTACAGTACCAATGATTCTGTTGCTCATTTTTTGAATTCTTCACTTTCTCGTAATCAAATCAAGAAAGTCAAGGAAGATATTCAAAATGGACATACGAAGCTGCTTTACATCGCTCCTGAGACGCTCACGAAAGAAGAAAATCTCGAATTTTTCAATCAAGAGACAATTTCTTTCGTAGCAGTAGATGAAGCGCACTGTATATCAGAGTGGGGGCATGATTTCAGACCAGAATATCGCCGCATACGAGAAATGCTCGATAGTATTGATCCGAATATCCCGATCATTAGTTTGACGGCGACTGCAACGCCCAAAGTCGCGATTGATATCCAAAAGAATCTACGTATTGAAGATGCACTCGAGTTTAGAAGCAGCTTTAATCGATCAAATCTTTACTACCAAGTCAATCCAAAGAACTCTAAAGAAGAGACTTTCAAAAGTATTGTTCAATTCATCAAGCCCCGAAAAGGACAGAGTGGGATTATTTACGTGCAGAGTCGCAAGTCAACTGAAGAAGTTGCTGCCATGCTACAAGCCAATGGCATTAATGCGCTTCCATATCATGCAGGTCTCGAACCAAAAGTTCGTACAAAGACTCAAGACTCGTTTCTGAATGAAGACTCAGACGTGATCTGTGCGACGATTGCATTCGGGATGGGGATTGACAAGCCCGATATTCGCTATGTCATTCATTATGACATACCAAAAAGTCTTGAAAACTATTATCAAGAAACAGGACGAGCAGGACGTGATGATCAGCCAGCTGATCTTGTATTGTACTATACACCGTCAGATGTCTATCGTCTCGAAAAATTCTTGCGCAAGAAAAATGCAGCCGAGCGAGAACTTGGACTTTTGCTTATCCGTGAGATGAAAGGATTTGCCGAATCTTCTGAATGTCGTCGACAGAGTATTCTGCACTATTTCGGAGAGCATGTCGAAGATGTCGATGAAACATGCGGCAAGATGTGCGACAATTGTAAGCATCCGCTCGAAGCCTTGACTGTCAATGATGACATGGTGCTCGCACTACAAACAGTCTCGCTGCTCAAAGAAAATTATAAGGTTGGTCATTATATCGATTTTCTTCTCGGAGATAAAGACGGAAACGACATCGAAACCTATCGGCACCATGAATTGCCAGAATTTGGTTGCGGCAGTGATCAATCAAGACGCTTTTGGCAAAGCGTGTATCGCTATGCGCGGATGCACAAATTTGCAGATCAAGAAGTCGAGCTGTATGGTGTCTTAAAGCTCACCGAAAAAGGTCGAGAATATATTGAAAAGCCATTTGATATAGATATTCGACTCAATCGCGAATACGCCGAAATAAGCGCTTCTGATATGAGCGGAGGTGGCGATGGCGGTGCATTAGATGATAAGCTGCTTGGTATGCTCAAGGATCTTAAAGTCCAAGTCGCACGCGAAAAGAATCTGCCGCCTTACGTCATCTTTAGCGACATTTCGCTCAATGAAATGGCGACGGTCTATCCAATCTCAAACGAAGATCTCGTTAATATCAGTGGCGTCAATAAAGGCAAAGCAATCAAATTTGGCCGCAAGTTTATTGATCTTATCTCTCGATATGTTGATGAAAATGATATAGATCGCCCATCGGATTTTGTCATGAAGACGGTCGCCAATCGATCAAAAACAAAAGTGCAGATTATTCAATCTGTTGATCGTAAAGTGCCACTGCATGATATAGCAGAGCAGAATAATTTATCAATGGACGAATTATTTTCAGAAATAGAAATGATCGTTTTTGGTGGCACTAAAGTCAACCTCGATTATCATATCAATGAAGAGATCGATGAAGAAGTCCGCGAAGATATTTTTGAATACTTCATGGAAGCTGAATCTGATAATCCCGAAGAAGCGTATGCAGAACTCAAAGAGGATGATATCACAATCGAAGAAATTCAATTGATGCGTATCAAATTTATGAGTGATCTCGGTAATTAATCTTTTGATTTTTTAATAATTGGGGCTGCCCCTTCATTAAAAATCTCCTAGAAAATTTCTCTAGGAGATTTTTAATTCGGGTCGGGCTATTCGGCACTCTCTCTGCGTTCATTTCATTCTCGCAGAGTTCAGACAGCGCCTTCTATCCCTCAGCCAATCAGCTTGGACAAGCGCTGCGAAGTGGTGCTGCTTGCAGCAGATGCCGCGTAGCGGCAGCCGAGCGAGCAGCGAGCCACGGAGCATAGCGACCCTTTCTTTTTTTGATTTCAAAAAAAGAAAGGGATGGCCCATTATAAATACTCTATTTCGTGTTGCCGTTTTTACGGAAACCGATCAAGGGCTTTTCGAATGTGTATGTATCAGCTCCGCCATCAACGATTTTGACGTCATCAGCTGTCAGGAGATCGATATTGACGCCTTCGCGCTCGGCATCATCTAGGCTCGATAAGCGTAGGTTGAGATTTTTGATAGCTCCACCAATGACATTGCGTACTGTGCGTGCATTGCCGAAAAACTGATCGCGAGTATTGTAGAGTTTGTTGAGGTGGGCGAGTATGAGCTCCCGTGCTTCTGGCGTAGCCGAGATTCCTTCGGTCTGGAGCATGTGCTCTGCGATGGAGAAGAGCTCTTGGGGCTGATAATCTTCGAATCGAAGGACTTTATCAAATCGGCTTTTGAGTCCTGGATTGGCTTTGAGGAAATCATCCATGTTTTTTGGGTAGCCAGCGACGAAAACAAAAAATTCGCCCCGATGATCTTCCATTCGTTTTAAAATAGTCTGGATAGCTTCGTTGCCATAATCGCCATTTCCGTTGCCATTGAGCGCGTATGCTTCATCAATAAATAGTACTCCGCCGAGTGATTCATCGACTTTTTCTGCAGTTTTGATAGCAGTCTGTCCGACAAAGCCAGCTACAAGTCCGTGGCGATCAGTCTCGACCATGTGGCCGCGCTCGAGGACTCCAAGCGCTTTGTAGATTTGAGTCAAGATGCGCGCGACAGTAGTTTTTCCCGTGCCTGGATTTCCAACAAAAACGGTATGCAGCGAAAATTTATTGAGCACATCTCGGCCCGTAGAGCGATAGTATTTGACAAGGCGAACGAGCTCGTTGATTTCTTGCTTGATCTGAGTCATGCCGATGAGCGCATCAAGCTCGGCAAGTGCTTGTGTGAGCAGCTTGTCGTCTACTGGAATATCTGGAAGTGCTTGTGTACGTTTGACTTCTATTTTGTTGACATCTTCGAGCAAAATTGTGCTGAGATCGTCTTCGCTCAACATCGATGTATCATCGGTTTGCATGACGCGTAGACCGAGGAAGATTTTTGCTTGGCGAATTAGGTCTTCTACAAAACGAGCATTGCCAAATGAGCGTGTGCGATTACGATATGATTCGATAATGATTTCTTCAAGTCGGCTTTTGGCAGCAGAATCAAAGTGCACGCCTTTGCGTGTCGAGACAAAATCTGCGATCTGACTTAGCTCTTGTGGCAAATAATCAGCAAAGTCAAAATACAGCTTGAAGCGTGAGCGTAGACCAGGATTTGAATTAAGAAATTCTTCCATCTCCTTGGGATAGCCAGCTACTACGACGGCAAGATCGCCTGATCCATTACTCATTTCTTTCATGAGTATTTCGATGGCTTCGCGACCAAAGTCTTTTGTGTCATCATTGGCGCGCGCGAGAGAATAGGCTTCATCAATAAACAGGACGCCGCCACGTGCTTTTTCGATTGCTTCTTTGACTTTAGGTGCTGTCTGTCCGATGTATTCTCCGATGAGATCGACGCGATCGACGAGATGAACATGACCTTGTGTAAGCAGCCCCATTTCTTTGTACAATCGCCCCATCATAGATGCAACAGTAGTTTTACCTGTGCCTGGATTGCCGATAAATACTGAATGAACTTCTATCTCATCTGTTCCTTCGAGTCCACGCTCTTTACGGAGCTTTAGGTATTGGATGTATTGCGCATGTTCACGTATTCGCTTTTTGATATCGTGGAGTCCGATGAGCTGATCGAGCTCTTGCATCACATCTTCAAATGATTCATGTGATACGATTAATTCTGGGGCAAGCTGAAGCTGGTTGCCAGATGCGAGAAGCGGCGTATTTATGCCTTCGATATACGCATCGCCAATTTGAAACGGAATGATGGCGATTACTTTGTTGAGGAAAATAATTTCGCAAGTATAATTACCATTACGCCATGAGCCTTTGACATTGCTGCCCCAGCCAGCTGTAATGTCAATTGTTTCAGTGTCTTTTTCAAGACGTTGTAGACGAATGACATTGCCTTTTAATTCGCGAGACTCGTTAAAGAATTTGACATACAATTCCATTTGCCATGGAATATCTACACGAAGATTTTTTAATAGTATCTCTGCATAGATATAGCGAGTTGTTTCGACATCAAATTCTCTAAAATATATTCGATCTTGAATCGGGCAGTCATCATACGAACCTTCGTAAAGTTTGATTGATTGAATAGAAAAAAATGGCTGACCTTCCTGAGAAGGGCTGCCTTTGCTATCTTCTACATAAAAATATTTGCTAGCAACTTTTTGCCCGTCGATTCTGATTTCCCAATAATATGTTCCTTCTTTCCAGAATGAACCGACGGTTTTATTTCCCCATCCTTCGCGCAAATAAACGATGTGATCGTATTTACTAATCTTTTTTGTGAGATCAAGGTTACATACTTCTTCGAGTCCTTTGTGAGTCGAAAAGCATTTTAGATTGACATCAATTGACCAGTCTTCTTGATCAAATAATTTATTGTAGAATGAAAATTCGGCGTAGATATAAGTCGTCAAGAAACGATCAAATACTTGACGATATTTTTTCTGATTATTGGCAAGCCATTCAGTAGATGAGTAGACTTTTAAATCACAAAATTTATACGGAACGAATTCTGGAGATCGCATAGGATATGAAAGTACAACACATCAATGAGTTCTGATGATTTGAAGGCAAAAACCCATCAAAAGTCAAGGATTTTGATCTCGACGCGGCGGTTTGCGGATCTTTGTTGCTCAGTTCGTTCTTCCTTAAACTTTTTTTGACTCGCTCCAAATCCTTTGAATGTCATACGGGATGGATGAATTCCGCCTCTTGCAAGCAATGAGAAGATAGCTTGAGCTCTATCTTTTGAAAGAGTCATTGTTCTTTTATCACTATTAAACCCATCCGCAACAGATGGGTGTTGGCAGCAGATGTGGCCACGTATTTCAATTTTTAGATCTGGGTACTCAAGCAAAAGGTCAATTAATTCATTTACGACAGATCTAGAACGCGGGAGTAATTTGGTGCGACCTCCGAAAAAATTGATATTGCCGATTTCTACAATGCTTCCTTTTTTGAATTTTCCTTTAAAGAAATCTTGTTCGCTTAAAGGAGTTGAAACAGGAAGTGCTGATG
>JAHDHF010000079.1:0-1596 GCA_020631455.1 Saprospiraceae bacterium | reverse complement strand
GCCGCTTCTAAAATTCGTTCTTGATCCATTTGGCTAAGTTGATAGACATCAATAGGATAGTAGATAGATACAAGCGTAGTGTCGTATTGGGCAAAACCCAAAGAAGAAAGACAGCAGCAAAGAAGAACAAGAAGAACGTGTTTCATTAGAGATGGAGTGTTATTCATATAACGCAAAGTCTCAAGAAAAAAGTATTCACTTGACCGCTATCATCAGAATAGTGTATCTTCATAAGGTACAATCAAGAGACCATGACTGTCACCCCATCCGAACAAGCCAAAACAATCATCCCGCTCTCTGCGATTCACCAAGCAAAGAGCCGCCTGAAAAACATCGCAATACATACACCGCTGCAGTATAATGCAGCTCTCTCAAAAGAGTATGATTGCGAGTTATATCTGAAGCGCGAAGATCTACAAGTCGTCAGAAGCTATAAGGTGCGTGGTGCGTACAATATGATGTCGCAGCTTAATGAGAAGCAAACATCCAAGGGAATCGTTTGTGCAAGTGCTGGTAATCATGCACAAGGCGTTGCATTCGCCTGTGCAGCTCTTGACATACATGGCAGCATTTACATGCCGAGCACAACGCCACAGCAAAAAATCAAAAAAGTCCGACAATTTGGAGGCAGTCAAATTGAGATCATTCTAGTAGGCGACACATTTGATGATGCTTATGCAGAGGCGATACGACATGGTAAAAAGACAGGCAAAACATTCGTCCATCCATTTAATGATCCCGACATCATAGCAGGTCAGGGAACTGTTGGACTTGAGATTATCGAGGATCTTTCAGATATGCCAGAAGTGGTGTTGATGCCAGTTGGTGGCGGCGGATTGTCAGCAGGTGTAGGGAGTTACATCAGTCAAGTTAGCCCGAATACAGAGTTTATTGGTCTAGAGCCCGAAGGCGCACCTGCTATGCAGCAAGCAATTCGAGCTGGCGAACCAATCACGCTCAAACATATTGACAAGTTTGTCGATGGAGCAGCCGTGATGCGAGTAGGAGAGGTGACACTTGGTATCTGCAAATCACTCTTGAGTGATATCATTCTCGTGCCCGAAGGGAAAATCTGTACGACGATCTTGCAATTGTATAATGAATTTGCAATTGTCGTCGAGCCAGCTGGAGCGCTCTCTATTGCTGCACTTGATTTTGTACGAGATCGCATAAAAGGCAAGCGCGTTGTTTGCATTATCAGTGGCGGCAATAATGACATCGCGCGCACCGAAGAAATAACAGAACGAAGCTTGATTTATCAAGGGCTGAAGCATTATTTTATTATACGCTTCCCACAGCGCACGGGTGCATTTCGTGATTTTTTAAATAATGTACTTGGGCCAACAGATGTGATTTCGACGTTTCAGTACACCAAGAAAACGAATCGTGATAGTGGCCCAGCTCTCGTCGCGATTGAGCTCGAAAAAGCAGCTGATTATCCGCCTTTGTTAGAGCGGATGAAAGAGCATGGAGTCAAGTACGAGTACTTGAATGACAATCCGATGTTGTTTGATTTATTTGTTTAGAGTGAGTGTGGGTCATCCGTATTTTTTAATAAAAAATACGGTCGCTACCCCGACTACTCAGGGTTGTGCT
>JAHDHF010000002.1:29800-58291 GCA_020631455.1 Saprospiraceae bacterium | reverse complement strand
TCAGATTGGCTCCTACATCAAGTGGTTTGCAACCTTTTGAAGTTTTTGTTATTACAGACAAAGTTGTAAAATCTAAAATAAAAGAGATCGCATGGAATCAATCACAAGTAACTGATTGCTCTCATTTAATAGTATTTGCAGCATGGAATACTTACACTCCGGATAGGATAAACCATATGTTTGATCTAACCAATGAAATCAGGGGATTTAAAAATGAGGGTTGGGAAAATTATCGCAAGCAGTTATTATCTACATATCCCAAAAAGGATCCAAATAAAAATTTTGAACATGCTGCTCGTCAAACTTACATAGCGTTCATGTCTGCCATTACACAAGCAGCTGCAGAAGGTCTTGACTGTACTCCTATGGAAGGATTTGATTCCTCTGCATTAGATCAAATACTAAATCTAAAAGAAAAAGGGCTTAAAAGCACGTTACTTCTTCCTATTGGATATCGAGATACTGACAGAGATTGGTTAGTAAACCTTAAAAAGGTAAGAAAGCCAATGACTGAATTAGTGAACTACATTTAAAAAACAAGAACAATGTTAAGAAAACTGCTCGGTATTGCACCGAAACTAGAATCAGATGGCTCTTACAGCCCTTCAAAGTTGGCACTCAAAATGGGAGTTCCCAATGTCACAGACTATGAAAACATTTCTTATAAAAAGTACAATGGCAAGAAGAATAAAATCTTGGTAATCTGTACGGAAGAAAAGAATCTAAAAATGAAAAATGGCAAGCATTTTTCAACTGGAAATCATCCAGTGGAGTGTTTATTGCCGATGCTTCATTTAAAAAATGCGGGCTTCGAATTTGAAATTGCTACTCCAACAGGCAAACCTGCAATATTCGAAATGTGGGCTTTTCCGAAGAAAGATGAACATGTTATTGCTATTTACAATGAATACAAATCAAATTTCGAAAAGCCATTAAGCTTGTCAAATTTCATAAGTAAGTCTTTCAATCAATCAGAAAGTTATGCAGCAGTATTTGTTCCGGGTGGCCATGGAGCTATGATTGGTATTCCTGAAGATAGAAATGTAGACACTATACTTAGGTGGGCTCATGACAATGAATTATTCACAATAAGTCTATGTCACGGCCCTGGAGCATTTCTAGCGACTACTTTAGACAATAAGGAATTTCTATATAATGGGTACAACTTAGCTGTATTCCCTGATTCTGTTGACAACCAAACACCAATGATCGGCTATCTACCTGGCAAAATGCCTTATGGATTAAGTGAGCAACTAAAATCGCTTGGAGCAAATTTAATGAATACAAAAATGGATAAAACTGTATGTGTTGATAGAAAACTCATTACTGGTTCTAGTCCTTTAGCGTCTAATGAACTTGGCAAATTGGCGGCAACAGAATTACTAAAGGGAAATAGATAAAAAGGAGGGTTCAAGATTTTGAATCATGGAATGCTCGCGCAGTTTACTTTTATGATGTGGATGGAAATATCGTTAAATTGATCTCACGAAAGGCTTAAAAAAACGATTCCAATCAATTATTTACAAGTAGCAGCTTACTAGAAATATCTAAAATGGGTTTACCGACGTTTGATATTAAAAAGAGTATGATAAAATTCGCGAGCAAGTCGAGTTGCCGGTTTACTCTGGATCATTAGAGCGATTTTGTGCATTGGGTGATGAGCGTGGTTTATTTATCATCATCAATAAACATTTAAAGAAGGGATGGTTTCCTACAGATGATGCGCCCCACTCTTCTGATTTTACAATTTCAATTTCGGTAGATAAAAACGTATTCTTGCTTCAGTATTGTAATGAAGAATTAAAGCTTAATGGCTGAGGGATGGGAGCAGCGCGAGCGAATACAATGAGCGAAGTGGCTTTTTTCTTTTCTATTAAAAATAGAAAAGAAAAAAGCTAGGCTACCGTACTGCGGACAGCCCGACCACGAGCAACGCGAGTGGGCAGCCCCAAATCATTATTACTTCATAAAAAACGCCTCTCCAAAATGAATTGAAGAGGCGTTTTTAAAATTGATTGCTTTGATTATGCGCTTTCGAGAGCAGCAGCTCCACCAACGATCTCCGAGAGCTCGTTGGTGATTGCTTCTTGACGCGCTTTGTTGTAGAAAATCTTGAGATCTCCAAGGAGTTCTTCGGCATTTTCGGTTGCTTTATCCATCGCTGTCATACGAGCGCCATGCTCCGAAGCACTTGTATCGAGTACATAACGCTGGAATTTAATTTCCAGAATGCTCGGCACGAGTGTGTCGAGCAGTTCTTTTTTACTCGGCTCGAATACGTAGTCTGACTTTTTATTGTCGTCTGTTTCGCCTGCATCAAGAGATGCGATCGGAAGGTACTTTTCGACTTCAGGAAGTTGAGTTGCTGCATTTTTGAAGCTACCAAATGCAACTTCGATTGCATCGTATGTTTCTGATTCAAACTTCTCCATCAACTCACGAGCTAGCTTTGAGATCGGACCAAACTCAGGTGAACCAATCACATGCATGTGATCTGTGATATGATTTGCTTTAGAATAACGCTTCTTGAAGAAGTCGTATCCTTTTTTACCAACAAAGAGTAGATCAAGATTGCCAGCTTCGTAAACGTCTTTGTACTGCGTATTGATTGTGTTGACAGCAGCCTTGAGGATATTTGTATTGAATGCTCCACAAAGACCACGATCAGAAGTCACAACAACAATCAATGTACGTTTGACATCACGTTCAACACCAAAGCTGATGTTTGCATCGCCCTCAAGATTGAAGAGGATATTGGAGAGCATACGCGAGAGCTTGTCTGCGTAAGGGCGCACTTGCTGAATACGCTGCTGTGCACGACGGAGCTTTGCTGCCGAAACCATTTTCATGGCTTTGGTGATCTGCTGCGTTGATTTGACAGATTTGATTCGTGTACGTACTTCCTTTAGATTCGCCATAAGTCGTGCTCAATATGCTGAGATCAGCTGATGATGATTTACTTGTACTGTGCTGAAAGTTCTTTAGCAAGCTTGCGAACTGTGTCAGTTGCTTCTTTGTCAAGTTTTCCGCTTCGGAATGTATCGAGTACTGCTGGGTGAAGTTGCTCGAGTTTGAGGAGGAACAAGTCTTGAAATTCGCCTACTTTATTGACTGGTACGTCTTTGAGAAGACCATTTGTACCAAGATAGATGATCGCAACTTGCTTCTCTACAGATACTGGAGAGTATTGTGGCTGCTTAAGAATCTCCACGTTGCGCTTACCTTTTTCGAGTACTGCCATTGTAGCAGCATCAAGGTCAGAACCAAATTTTGAGAATGCTTCGAGCTCACGGTACTGTGCTTGGTCAAGCTTGAGTGTACCTGATACTTTCTTCATTGATTTGATCTGAGCAGATCCACCTACACGAGATACTGAGATACCTACGTTAATCGCTGGACGTACACCGGCATTAAAGAGATCTGACTCAAGGAAAATCTGACCATCCGTGATCGAGATAACGTTGGTTGGGATATATGCCGAGACATCTCCCGCTTGTGTTTCAATGATCGGAAGTGCAGTCAATGAACCTCCACCACGTACGACACCTGCGTCAACAAGTGACTTTGGTAAGTCATTCATTTGGTTTGCGATCTCATCATTGTCAATGATCTTGGCAGCTCGCTCTAGTAAACGAGAGTGGAGATAAAAGACATCACCAGGATATGCCTCACGTCCTGGAGGACGACGAAGAAGGAGTGAAACCTCACGGTATGCAACAGCCTGCTTAGAAAGATCATCATAAATGATCAATGCTGGACGACCTGTATCACGGAAGTACTCTCCAATAGCAGCTCCTGCAAACGGTGCGTAAAACTGCATCGGTGCTGGATCAGCCGCAGAAGAAGAAACGATCACTGAGTATGCAAGAGCACCACTCTCTTCGAGTGCTGCTGCTACACCTGCTACTGTAGATGCTTTCTGACCTACTGCAACGTAAATACAGAATACAGGCTCTCCGCGATCGTAGAATTCTTTTTGATTGATAATTGTATCAATCGCAATAGCTGTTTTACCTGTCTGGCGGTCACCAATAATCAACTCACGCTGACCACGACCGATAGGAATCATTGCGTCGATTGCTTTGATACCTGTCTGGAGTGGTTCACTAACTGGTTGGCGATAGATTACACCTGGTGCGATACGCTCAAGTGGCATCTCATATTTATCACCTCCGATTGGTCCTTTACCGTCGATTGGCGCTCCAAGAGGATTCACAACACGACCGAGCATTGACTCACCTACTGGGATAGATGCAATCTTTCCTGTACGCTTGACAGTTGATCCTTCGCGAATGTTGTCTGGCTCACCAAGAAGTACAACACCAACGTTGTCTTCTTCAAGGTTGAGAACGATCGCTTGAACACCAGTTTCAAATTCGACAAGCTCACCAGAGCGAGCATTTGACAAACCATAAACACGTGCTATACCATCTCCGATTTGGAGTACGGTACCTACTTCTTCGAGCTCTGCGCTTGACTTGAAGCCTGAGAGTTGTTCTTTGAGGATTGCGGTTATTTCATCCGGTTTTACATCGACCATGAGATGAGGACTTTATGAGCGTGATATAGACAATTAGGCGAAAAGATTAATACTGGCGTACGTAATCGTTTCCGACAAAATTTTTATTGAGTTCAAAGAGTTTTTCGGCGATACTTGCATCATATCGCTTATTGTTAAATTCGACGATGAATCCTCCGATAAGAGAATCATCAACTTCGCTTTTAATCTCAACTTTATCTGTTACTTCTCCAGAAGAGATTAATTTTTGACGAAGTTTTTCAACATTTGCATTGTTCCAAGGAGTCGCAGTAATAAGCCTAATGTAGCTTATTCCTTTTTGAGCTCTGTACTGAGCGATAAATTCACTCGCAATTTCTGGAATAAAACGTTCGCGACCTTTACGAAGGATAATCTGGACGAATGCATCGGTCATTGGGTCGAGCTTTCCAGAGAATATGCGATTAAAAGCTGCTGATTTTGTATCGCTTTTCAAAATCGGGCTTTTCATCATGAGTGCGAAGTCTCTCACTTCAGATGCTGACTTAAGCGACTTCATGTCATTAAGTACGCGATCGACATTCCCTTGCTCAGAGCTAAGATCAAGGAGTGATTTGGCGTAACGACCTGCTATTCGAGATACTGACATTAGATGAAATTCTTAATTAGTTCAATTTGAAATCATCAATCAACTTCGAGACAAATGCTTGCTGTCCGTCGCCGTTGGCTAGATCTTTACGCATGATTTGTTCAGCAATTGAAACAGCCATTTTACCTGCATTATTTTTAACTTCAGTAATTGCAGCCATTTTTTGATTATTGATCTCTTCTTTTGCAGCATCAAGGATACGACCTGCTTCTTCACGAGCTTGGATTTTAGCATCCTCGATCATATTCTCCTTAATTTCCTTTGCTTCTTTGAGCATGGCTGAACGTTCTTCACGAGCCTCAGCTAGAAGTTCTTCATTTTTAGCAACAAGTTGACTCATTTCCTCACGAGCTTTCTCAGCTGCACGAAGACTATTATCGATATCACTTTCACGCTTTTTGAGACCTTCGGCAATTGGTTTGAAGCCAAGCTTACCGATAATAAAGTATGCAAGTATGAAGATCAACGATGTCCAAAAGATCGTTCCGATCGCAGGAGCAATGATGTTAAAATCGAGAAGAATCATAGGAATTGAATTTTATTCAATCAACTTTAAAAAGGGTTCAGCAGCAGTTGGCCAATCGCCAACTGCGCTGAAAAGGAATTATAGTTATCCCGCTTGAAGAAGACCAACAACGACAGCAAAGAGAGCAACACCCTCAATAAGAGCCGCGACGATCAACATATTCGTACGGAGGTCACCGATGATCTCAGGTTGGCGAGCCATAGCATCCATTGCTTTGCTACCAATTTGACCAATTCCAAAGCCAGCTCCAATTACTGCGAGTCCAGCTCCAATAGCACCTAATCCAGTCATGATAAATAGATTATAAAAGTGAAAGAAAAAACGTTTTAATGATGTGCATGCTCCTCAACAGCAGAACCGATGTATAAGGAAGCAAGTACAACAAAAATGAATGCTTGTAGAAATGCAACAAGCAACTCAACAATATTCATAAAGATTACAAACAAAACAGCCAAAACAGCACCTACAGAGGCGCCACCGATGCTTTCACCGAGTTGGCCAAAAATAAAGATCAAACTAACCAAGCTCAAGATCACAATGTGACCTGCAGTGATATTCGCAAACAGACGAATCATCAAAGAGAATGGCTTTGCAAACATTCCAATCACCTCAATAGGAGCAAGGAAGATTTTCATAGGAACTGGAACATCAGGCATCCAAAAGATATGTTTCCAGTAATCCAAATTGCCTGAAAAGGAAACAACTAAAAATACAATCGTAGCAAGCGCTAGAGTAAAAGCAATGTTTCCTGATACATTTGGATTGCCAATGAATGGAATCAACCCAAAGAGATTACAGAACAAAATGAAGAAAAAGAGAGTCAATAAAAACGGCAGAAACTTCATGTAGCGCGGCCCAACAATTGGCTTGATCACTTCATCAGTCATAAACACAACAAATACCTCAAATAAATTTTGAACTCCTGTTGGAGCTTTACCATCACGCGACTTGTATTTACGAGCGATCGGAATAAAGAGCACAGCCATGACGACAAGTACAATCAACATGATCGCTACAATTTTAGAAATACTAAAATCATAAAATGACGTAAAACTCATTAATGTAGAACTCGATTCGAGTTTAGTCTCACCACCTTCGTGGATAGCGATCATTTCAGAGTGAAGCACACTATCAGCGTCATAGTATTCGCGCTTCTCTACTTTCTTTATATCGACTTTGCCATCTTTTGACAAACCTTTTTCTGCTCTGTACACCTTGCCGTGATACATAACATACCCATCCACAGAATTTTCACCGTGGTGAAATGCGTTTGACATCGTGAATGTAAAACCTTGATCAGGGGCATAAA
This sequence comes from Saprospiraceae bacterium, assembly GCA_020631455.1. Lineage (GTDB taxonomy): Bacteria > Bacteroidota > Bacteroidia > Chitinophagales > Saprospiraceae > JAHDHF01. Next base: position 51,309 of record JAHDHF010000002.1, on the reverse strand, counting down.
GAATAACAGGTAATGGAATGCTCACATCTCCAAAAAGATGATACTCATTCGCATCTGCTATATGGTGGAGAATGTCTGGTGTAGGATTATACGTTTCACCTGGCTTGAGGTCAGGTGTATCGCCTGCAAAAGCAGATACGGACACAAAAAGTGCAAAAACACAGAAAAACAAACGGTTTAATTGGTTTTTTAGCATCTCAGAAATTGATTTTCTTTTCGTGAAAGACACGCTCCCATAAATCGCCGCAAAGATATACATTTTTGTCGCCGTATTCCCTTGTTTTTGTAATGTTTTCGGCAAACACCTAAACGAACCAAAGTGCAGCACTTTCGCTTTGTTTGGATGATACGCATTCATGCGCAATAAAATTCTGCAAATACCAAAACAATGAGTTGTGTGTCATATTACAATCAACTTGAGCAACATTTTTCGCTTTTGATTATTTCCATAATTACAAAATAGACCGAGCGGTCTATTATCTTCGCAGCGCGTTTTGCGCACTACTATAATTATAAATCAACATGACCGAAAACAGAACGAAGACATCCGATGTCCTCAAAGGTGGCGAGTTTATCATTCGCGAAACAGCCGTAGGCGATACGTTTATACCAGAACAATTTGATGATGAGCAGCTCGCTGTCAAAGAAAGCGCGCGCACATTTGTTCATACTGTTCTGCGCCCAGCCCACGCTCGCGTCGAAAAACAAGAAGAAGGACTCGTTTCTTCATTTGTCGAACAAGCTGGCGAACTCGGGCTCCTCGGAGCACATATTCCTGAAGAGTATGGCGGCATGAATCTTCGCACAAATACAAATACCCTTATCTGTGAAGAGCTCGGAGCTGGCGGATCATTTACAGTAGCATTTGCAGCACATACCGGTATTGGTATGTTGCCGATCTTGTACTTCGGAACCGAAGAACAAAAACAAAAGTACCTCCCTCGCCTCTCAATGGGCGAACTCAAAGCGTGCTATTGCCTGACTGAGCCAGGTAGCGGCTCAGATGCTTTAGCTGCCAAGTCCACTGCAATCCTCAACGAAGCTGGAACCCATTACGTACTCAATGGTCAGAAAATGTGGATTACCAATTCTGGCTTCGCTGACATTTTTATTGTCTTCGCTCAAGTCGATGGCGACAAGTTTACAGGCTTTATCGTAGAGAAAGACTCCGAAGGCCTTAGCCTCGGTGCCGAAGAAGATAAACTCGGTATTAAAGGCAGCTCAACACGCCAAGTGTTCTTTGAGAACGTCTCTGTACCAAAAGAAAATGTACTCGGCACTATAGGTAAAGGACACTTAATTGCATTTAATGTTCTCAATATCGGACGCTTTAAGCTTGGTGCACTTGTACTTGGAGGAGCAAAAGCAGCAATCGACAAGTGCATCGAATACTCTCAAGAACGTCACCAATTCAAGCAACCAATAGCCAACTTTGGTGCTATCAAATACAAACTTGCCGAGCAAGCGATCCGCACATTTGCACTCGAATCTTCGCAGTATCGTGTCTCCAATCTTATTGGAGAGCGCATCGACACACTCAAAGCCGAAGGCGCAACCATCGCCGAGGCGAAACTCAAGGCAGCAGAAGAATACGCTCCTGAATGCGCGATGCTCAAAGTCTACGGATCAGAAACACTTGATTACGTTGTCGATGAGTTTGTACAAATTTACGGTGGAAATGGATTCTCAGAAGAGTATCCAGCAGCCTGCGCATACCGTGACTCACGCATCAACCGCATCTACGAAGGCACAAACGAGATCAACCGCCTTCTCAGCATCGATATGGTGATCAAGCGCGCTATGAAAGGAGAACTTGACCTCGTCGGACCAGCATGGGCAGTTCAAAAAGAACTCGCATCAATGCCACAACCTGCAAATGCAGAAGGCCCGTATGCAGAGGAGCGTGCAGCAATCAATCAATTCAAGAAAGTCATTCTTGTCGTAGCTGGAGCAGCCGTAAAATCGCAAATGGACGAAAAGATTGACCTCCGCAGTGAGCAAGAGATCATTATGAATATCGCCGATCTCGCTCTGACGACATTTAGTGCAGAGAGCACACTCCTCCGCGTCGAGAAGCTCAAAGAAATGGGTCGCGAGACAGCCGTAGCCGAAGCAGCACTCAAAGTACTTGTACACGATGCCAGCTTTGCACTCAGCAAAATCGCTACAGATGCGCTTGCTTCATTTGCAGGCGCAGACGAGCTCCGCATTATGCTGATGGGCGTCAAGCGCTTCACCAAGTACACACCACAAAATGTCAAAGCACTTCGCCGCCAGATCGCTGATCACATCCTCAGCACAGGCAACTCTGATTTAACATAACATCGATTTACAATCGCCAAATTGTTTTTCGAGAGCCGATGAGACAAAATGTTTCATCGGCTTTTTTTGTGTATTATTTTTAATAATTAGAATGAGCCATCCCCGCGGCTGTGCCGCGCGGTCGCTATGCTGCGTGGCTCGCTCTTCGCTCGGCCGCTCATATATTCGCGTCTGGCTTCACACAGTTCAGCCACCACTCCGCAGCGCTTGTCCAGAAAAATACTATATCTTACCAATATGTCTACTCTTTTCAAATTATTCAAATATTAAAATATGGGCTTTAATATATCTGGCATAGCAATCAATTCGAACTACGAAAATAAAATTCAAGAATTACAAAAAGATCTAGGTTTCTCCCTAGAATTCATCGAAGAAGTTTATTTCGAGACAGCATCAGCAAATTGGACTGACTCAAAGGATGCATTTATTTATTTTGATAAAGAAAGCACGTTAATTTTTCTAAATAGTGATTTTTGCGATGATTCATATGACGTTGACAAGAAGGAAGTTCTAACCTTCGCTCTTTTTGAATCTTCAATGGCATTCTACTTCAGTTACACCGTTGATAAAAAACTTATGAGAGAGGTGATGGAGGTTAACGGAGACTATATTTGCAATGAAGGCTCTCCATTACCATTTGAAGATCGTTGTGATGACACATCAGAAATGATATGGACTCAATTAGACAAGATACTTAGTACAAATTTTCACAGTATTGAATTAGGCGAAAAAGCGTATAAATATAAAATCTCATTCAATAAAGTTGATGCTTCAGATAAAACATATGATTCAATATCAGGATCGGATTTAATATCAAACGATTTAAATAAGACCAACGATATAGATGAAGAAGAGCCAAAGCTTTCAGGATGCGGTTGCGTCCTTCTTTCTACAATTGCCATATTAATTATCGCCTCTATATTTTTTTCAATAAAACTTGCATTTGATATTATACTCTAAAAGTTATGTGCAAATGAGTAATCAATTTAAATATTTTCAGTACAGGACGCTAAATACCAACGATTGTATTTCCTTACTCGCTATCTACTCCGATGCTGAAGCAATGAAATATCGGAGCAGCCAGCCGATGCGATCAATAGAAGACGCGCATTCATTTATTCAAAACCAACTCGTAAAAACAGAAGACACAACGACGATTAGAAAAGCAGTTGTTTTAAAAGAAACGAATACGTTAATCGGCAGCATTATGTTGCGCTATTTTCATGATGATCCAGATAGCTGCCTAATTGGATATTCCATCGGAAAAATGTACTGGAACAAAGGCTACGGCAAACAAATCATTGCTGATATAATTCATTATTTAAAAATCGAAACAGAAGTACGAATAATTCAAGCATGGACAATCAAAGAAAACATCGCTTCTCAGAAAATACTAGAGCATAATAATTTCATTCGCATTCCGCAGTCAGAATATCCAGAATCGTATTTATACCAACTCACGACATGAGCTGCCCTGGCTGAGGGATAGAAGGCAGCGCGAGCATTGCGAGCGGACGCCATGCGCAGCGTGGCGGCTAGGCTACCGTACTGCCGCATAGCCCGACCGCGAGCTTGTGAGCGGGCAGCCCCAAATCTCCCCTAAAAAAGGAGGAGCCGAAAGCAAATGCCTCCGGCTCCAAACATGGAAATGGTGTGGGGGTGATTATTTTTTATCCTCTTTGAGTCGCTTTATGTACTCTTTGAGGGTTCCCTGTTCTTTGAGACGGTGGAATTTTTCTGCCTGACCGACCCAATTGTCACGTAAGATACGACCTGGAAAGAATTCTATCGCGACATTAACACGATCTACGAGACGATCATCAAACTTGCTGACCTGCTCGAATGTGTAGATGCCTAAACCGTGAAGTTTTTTCTCAATAAATGGGCCGACACCGCTGATGAGCTTGAGGTCATCGCGCTCTTCGTATGTCGCCGTCGGTATACGGCTGCCCATTGCTTGCTTGACTTCTTCTGCTGCCTCAGCTGCTTGCTTTTGGCTTTCCTCTTTGCTGAGCTTTTTAGGCGCAGGGGCGGCGGCGGCCATAGGTGCAGCTGAAGCTTGCTGCTTGAGGCGATTGATTTCGTCTTGCAAGTTTTGATTTTCTGACTCAAAGCTGCTGAGACGATTCTTGGTGCTTTCGAGCGTTTTGCGGAGAGCCGCCATCTCGACAAGGTCTTTTTCTTGTTGCTCGCGGAGACTTTTGCACTTGGCTAGATCGGCTTTGAGTGCGTCAAGATCTGCGCTACTTGCTGCTGATCCTGCTTCAATATTGAGCGCATCGATTTGTGAACGAAGGCTAGCTGCATCATCGCGAGAGTCATCATACTTAGCGCTCAATGCAAGATGCGTGTCTGTATCGACCATCTTACTCATCTTGGTGCGAGCAGACATCAAATCGCCATGGAGCTGACCTTTCTCTTGCTCAAGACCGCGCAGTCTGCGCTTGAGTTCTTCGATTTCGCGTTCAGCTTTGTCGAGTTCATTGACTTTGAGATCATACTGCTCACGAAGATCAGTGTATTTGCCATTGAGTTCGTTGTATTCTCTGTCGCGCTCAGCAAGGAGTTTTTTGTATTTGGCGATTTTGGTACCCCAGATGAAGTACCCTGTGATTAAGCCAATGAGGAATGAAACGAAGAGAAAAAGGAGCACAAGGAGGCTTTCGTTAGTGCCCAGTGCTGAAAATAATTCTGAAAAGAAATTCATGATTGAAAAATCTTAGGAAGGTTGAAGAAGGTGTTAGTCTATGATTTTGACGTTGATGCGTCTATTCTTAGAGCGATTTGGCTCTGCGTCGTTCGGATATGCAGGAGCAGTCTCGCCTTTAGAAGCGACTTTGACGCGCTTTCGATCAGCACCGAGTTTTTTCATGTACTCACGAGCAGCTTTAGCTCGACGACGACCAAGTGACATATTCATATCGTCAGCTCCAAGATCACATGTATGACCGATGATCGTCATCGTTGCCTTCGGGTTTCGATCAAGATAAGCTTTGGCTGAATCTGCATAAATTTTAAACTGCGGTCCAGGGCGGAATGTCGCTGAAGCAAGCTCAAAGTTGGCATCAGAGAAATTCATATCCTTGAATGTGTAGCGAGCGACTTCGAGCTCAGGCTCTTTGTCACCTTCACCATTCGCTCCGCTTCCGCCTGCCGCTGCTGCATCAGCAGGACCAGTTAAAGCAAAACCAAGTGGACGATTGAGGTCTTCTGTCTCATTGTAGTCGATATTGATACGATCGGCATCGATTCCTGCCGCGACGAGTTGTTTCTTGATCGCATCAGCTCTGACAAGACCCCAATTTTCGAAGAAGCCAGAAGTAGGCTTTCCTTCGCTGCTCATGAAGTTACCTGTGATCTTGAGTTTTGCATCAGGATTAGCAGCCAAATAAGCAGCTAGGTCGTTGACAAATTTTGTGTTATTGTCGTTCATATTGATCGTGTCTGTACCAGGTACGACAGCAAACTGGTCATAACCTGACAATACAGGCGTACCATTGAGTGCGACACTGAGATCATTGAGGCGATCGGAGGCGATCGGCTGCTCGATATTGTCATCAGCGCAGAGATGCTTGATCTGGCAGACATAATACCAGCGCGCAAAAATCGCCCAACAACAAAAGATGAGGAAGCCAAGTATTAGTGCTCTCATAGATGTGATGTGTGAGTGTAAAATGAAATGTTAAGAGGGTGAAGTGCTTGAAAATACAACACTTCAACGATATGACGGTCATATCACCAAAATGTAACAAGAATTTTCATGTATATCGAGGAGCTGCCCCTCATATTCATTCGGGTCGGGCTATTCGCGGTACGGTAGCCTAGCCGCTTCACTGCGTTCAGCGTCCGCCCTACGGGCGCCGCTCCTATCCCTCAGCCAGCCGCTGTCACGCTTCTGCTGGACAAGCGATGTGCAGCAGTGCCGCAAAGCGGCAGATCAAGCGCTCACAGAGCGCGCAGAGCCGAGCGCAGAGCGAGCTGCGTAACGTAGCGACCGCGACAAGCGTAGCGCGGCGCGGATGGCCCATACAATACGATCTATTTCTGCTCGAAATATGCGCGAAGATCTTCAAATTGCTGATCGCTCATGCGCTCAACTGTGTATTGTGGCATGTAGGCTTCTTTGCCTGGTCGTGGCGGCGTGCCATAGCGGCCTACTTGATAGGTTGAGTACGGCGAATAGCGCGGCATGTGCCGAGCTAGGAACGCTCGAGACAAACGAGTATCATCTAGATCGAGCATTGAGTAGCGCTGCTCATCATGGCAATGCAAGCAGCCATGCTTGTAGATCGCTGCTCCATTTTTTGGGTCTCCGGTGAGCTGGTAGCCTGTTTTGCGATCTTCGGGTGGCAAGGCAAAAGTCGCTGGACTTGCCGTCGCATATTTTGATTTGAGAAGTTTGACTGCAGCTTGATCAGGATTTTTATTGGCGACTTTAAGTGCGATTGATGCTTGCTCATCAGCACTGAGATCGAGATCTGAGACCTTGAGTTCGAGCTGCCAGAGATACATCAAGATGCTTTCGAGCTCCCATTCTTTGAGCGGACGACCTTGCGCACATTCTACTGCACAGAGGTTGATCGCTCCGCGTATATCATTGCGAGCATCTTTGACGAGGTCACCGTATTTTTTGTCGTAGTCACCGTTATAATATGTTTCGCGATTGACCGCTCCGTAGAGTGTCGTGCCTTGCAGAAAAGGTAAATCATGCTCTATTGCATAGTCGAGTCGATCTTGCGGATCAAATTGTGTCAAATCTGATTGCTCAATCGTTGTATTATGACAAGATGTACAGACGAAATGCTTGCTTTGCCGCTTGGTCTTCCCGATGCCTTTTGGCTTTTCTGTTATGCCCTTGTGCACGAGATCATACCCACGCTCAGCCGATGCGCCTTTGACATTTTTTGGTTTATTGGCTGGATCGATGCCGCCGAGCACAGCAAGGGCTTCAGAAACTGTTTGATCTTGATTAAAATCGAGGTCTTGATAGTCGAGGCGAGACGCAAGCCCAAAACTGGTCAAGACTAAACAAGTAAACCCAAGCAGAAATATGGAGCGTGTCGTCATCTTCTAGAGGTTAAACCAACGGCTGATCTTAAATCCGAAGCGGAACTCGCCATCGAGCCAATTCTTTTGTGTGTATGGGATAAAGTCAGTTTCTGTAATCCCTGTCGCATTTGTGAAATTGACTTGAAAGACATGTCCTCCTGTGTCAATCTCAAGTCCTATTCCCATAGCAGGATAAAATCCATTATTAGCAGAACGATAATCATCAAATGGTATTGTACCATCGAGGATTAATCCCAGTGTACGTGTCATTTGTATGCGAGCGCCATAACTAATGCTAAAGAGATCATTTTGATCGCCGAATGGTACAAGATTCCGATGCACCCACGAAGGCGCGATCTGTAAGGCAAAGCGATCACCAAACTTTCGGGCAGCTATAATCTGCAGCCCATAACTCATCCGATGAGCAAACTTATCAAACTCAGTAAGCGTATTCGGAATACCTGATTTCTTTTGAGAACTCATTGTCGCAATACCCGCAACAGAAAGGGTAAGCGGCATATTTTTCTCTTGCCCCTCAGTTTGAGCAAGGATTTTATATTTCATCGTACCGTGCATCAATGCACGAAGCGGTCCGCCACCTTTAGTCCGATACAAGCCAGCCATGAGACGATCTGTGATTCCGTAATCGATCCCAATCAAAATGTCAGCTGCATTCTCGATACCATAAAGCGTCTCCCAGCCGCCATTGATATCACCAAAGCGATGACCAATTTGAAACTCCATCTTGCGAGCTGGTAGCGTCTCGATCGTTCGCGAATTAATTAAATACGTTGATTTGAACGTGCGATAAACTGGAGTATCATCTTTTTGCTCAGACTCTTGAGCCACCAGTGGCAGTGACAATAAGATCATCAAGGCAATCAGTAATGTGCTGTAATTCTTCATACTATTAGTTTTGAGGATAACCAGCATTCAACCAACACTGAATTGTATCAAGCTGACCAGGAGTTAAATCAATTGGCATTGGAGCAGGCGCATAATCTGGCGGCATTCCGATGGCGCCATCATTGCGTTGTGTAATGACACGATCTTCAAAATTACCGTCATTCAGGTACGGAAGTAATCCTGCGTATGATGTAAAGTCTCCAGAACCAAAGCCGCTGACATGGCAGCCGCTATATGCACACGATGCATCAATGATTGATTTGACGCCATTATCATACGTGACTGAGATGCTGTCACATAGCATCGGAGGCAAAGGCTCTACGAGCTGGTCAGAAGTACAACTTGCAAATGCAAGCATGCTCAAACCGATCAAAAAAGAGAAGTATTGGGATTTCATTGGCCAAAATTTACGACGCCAATGCAATCACTAGATAAAAAAGAGCCGCTTAGTTTTTAAAACTGTCTTTTAGCAGCTTGCGAAGAAATAAAAAATGGTTAAGCAAGAGATTCTAACTCTGTACTTTCTGCAGCTGGCACATCATCACACCCACAGCAGCAATCTTTGATAGCTGTCAATAAATCTGGCGATGCTTTTTTGCGCGCTACGGCAGATTTAATGAAGCCTCTAAATGAGCGTTCGCTCTCTAGGAAAGAGCACAAATCAGGATGGTGCTCAATCTGAGCAAGAAGTGTTTTTTCTTCTTCTGGACTGAGACGATTATCAAGCATGAGATTGACTCGCTCTTTGATGTCATTGAACTGTGCTAAATCTTCGTTGAGCATATCGCTATTGATTATCGAGAGGAAAGTGTAGGAATTGAAATTGCGGTTTTGCTTATTCTGTTTTGTTGCGTGAGCCGCGTACGTCGTCATAGCCCATGGATTTTGCATAGGCTTTGAGTTGATTTTTGAGCAAGTTGCGCGCACGGAAGAGTCGCGAGCGGACTGTACCGATCGGAATATCCATGATGGCTGCAATCTCTTCGTATGTAAAGTCTTCGACATCACAGAGGAGAAGTGTGGTACGAAAATCGACTGGTAGATTATTGATTGCCATGGTGACTTCGTCACCCATCATGCCGCTAAACGCATCGTTATTAAACTTGAAACCGTCTGTGCTGGCAGGCTTTATCGTGTCATCTTCGACATAGCGCTGTACATCCTCAAAGTCGACTTGCTTAGGTCGCTTTGATTTTTTGCGATACTCGTTGATGAAGGCATTTTTGAGAATGCGAAACAACCATGCCTTGGCATTGGTGCCTGGCTGATAGCTCGCTATGGCACGATATGCCTTGAGGAACGTCTCTTGTACAAGGTCACGTGCCCGTGACTCATCGAGTGCAAGGTGATATGCAAAATTGTACAGTGCATCCGCCTGCGGAAACAGCTCATCATAGAAGACTTTGTCACGAGCGGCGCGCTCCTTAGGTGTGATTTCAGGAGTTTCTTGCGCCTCGGTACTTGTAGATTCTTCTAAGTTTTCTTCAGAAGTATTGTCTACGGCTTCTTGTGTTGTAAGCTCGTCTGCTGGCTGCGTTTTTTCGATATCGTCTTGTCCTTTGTACATAAGATGTACTTGATAGACACAAGAGACGATTAAATAGTTCCGTAAAATGATAATTGGATGAAAGAATACGCTCATGGCGCAAGGATGCGGAGTGGTGCAGCTTGCTGCAGACGCGTAGCGGCCGAGCGAACCCCGACTACTCAGGGTTGCAGCGAGCCACGCAGCAGCCTGACCCAAACGAAGTGCGGGTGCGCCCCAAATTATTTTGTGTACTCATCTCGAATGTGATATTTTGCAGCATTATTCAACTTTATACTTAATACAATGTCAGATCGTACTATTCCTGTCGTTGATTTATCAACGTTTGTAAATGGCTCTGCTGAGGAGCGAACGGCTTTTGTCGAGAAGCTCGGACGTGCATTTCATGAAGTTGGTTTCGTCGGCGTCGTCAATCACGGTGTCCCAAAAGATCTTGTCGATACGTTTTACTCTTCTGCTAAGGAGTTTTTTGGTAAAGACGTGGCGCTCAAGTCAAAATACGAAGTTCCGGGTCTCGCTGGTCAGCGCGGCTACACATCCTTTGGTCGCGAAAAAGCGAAGCAAAGTGAAGTCGCTGATCTTAAAGAATTTTATCAGATCGGGCAAGAAGTCACCGATGGCGATGCCATCAAGTCAGAGTATCCTGACAATGTCGCCGTAGAGGAAGTGCCTGTCTTTACAGACAAAGGGCGCGAGCTCTACCAAGCATTTGAGGTAGCAGGCAATCACCTGCTCCGTGCCATCGCTATTTATCTCGATCTCGGCGAAGATTATTTTGAAAAAGAAACGCATAACGGTAACAGCATCTTGCGTGCGATTCATTATCCGCCGATCGTCAATGAGCCTGCAAGTGCGATCCGCGCCGAAGAGCACGAAGACATCAACTTGATTACGCTTCTCGTAGGCGCGAGCGCAGGCGGTCTTCAGCTCCAAAATATGGAAGACGAATGGCTCGACATCACACCTGGCGAAGACGAAATCGTCGTCAATGTCGGTGATATGCTCCAGCGCTTGACCAATGATTACCTCAAGAGCACAACGCACCGTGTCGTTAATCCGCCTCGTGAGCTTTGGCACACGCCGCGCTTGAGTATACCATTCTTCTTGCATCCGCGTAGCACGATGGATCTCACATGCCTCGATCGCTGTGTGACGTCTGATCGTCCGCTCAATTACGAGCCGATCACTGCTGGCGAATATCTCGATGAGCGCCTCCGCCAAATTGGTCTCAAGAAGTAATTCTTTTTATTAAAAAATAATGAGGGGCTGCCCCTTCATCAAAAAAGCTCCTAGAAAATTCTAGGAGCTTTTTTGATGCGGGTCGGGCTATACGCGGTACGGTAGCCTAGCTTTTTTCTTTTCTATTTTTAATAGAAAAGAAAAAATCCGCTTCGCTTACTACGTTCGCTCGCGCCGCTCCTATCCCTCAGCCGAAAAATATATTTTACTATTACCGATGAATCAATTTAGAAGCTTCGCCTTCATCTGTCGTAAATCGTAGTACAAAAATACCAGCAGCCAGACTAGATAGATCAATTTGATTTGTACCTACAGGAACACTTTGAATAAGCGCACCATTAATACCAAGTACTTCTACTCGTTCTATGTTGAGTTCTGTTTCCCAAGACCAGAGTGCTTCTCCTGTTTGGATTATATTGATGTCTGAAAGAATTTCTGGTTGAACTGAACTCAAAGGAGCATTTTCCACATAACTAAATTGTATAAATGGAGCACTTGCATCTGATGTCAATTCAAAATGACTGGCAAGGACATGACGATGATCTGAGCTAAAAAAGTAATACTGGTCATTTACATAATTAATGGTTTGTGGAATGCCACTAACTGTATAGCCATCTTGGTAGTTTTGTGTTAAATGATAACGAATAACATTATTGTACTGGGTGCCATTGGGGAGTAAAAGCGTCCCATATGAATCTGCTACAATTGAGCTACTTCCTGTTCGAATAAAAGAAATCCCTCCGCTAGTAAATGTGCACGTAAAATTATCAGTAGTCGCATCATTATATGTTGAGGGAATCAATATCAATAAATCAGGATCAGAATAACTAAAAACAGTACTACTAGCACCACCAACAGCTCCAATTAACTCTAGACCCACAAAAGACTGGGCGTAATAAGCATAAGTAGCACCACCATCTCCAATAGCACAAAAGCCTGCTGCAGGGAAATTAGATGCATATGGAGTCGTTGATGGAACTACAAATTCACTAGTAGATGAAGCGCCTGTAAGTGTAGCATTTGAAAAATCCCAAGTAACATTAGCCCCTGAGGGAGAGGAACTAAAATCAGAAGGATTTAATAATGTAGTTGTTGCTTGATCTCCAACTTGAGGTAAATTAGAAAGAGTATATGTTGGTTGTGCACCACATATGAAAGGTGCAAGGGCAAGAAAAAAGAGTAGAAGCTTATTCATTTGTTAGGGTTTGACATGGTATAATGTCTCAATATACATACAATTTAAAGTAAGGCTTCCTTTAATTCAGCCGAATTTTCACCTCAACTCCAACACATACATCCGATACTCAAAAATATATTCATATTTGATGACATCAGATCTCAGCAAGTCAAAGCCAAGCTGATCAAGCAGCTCGCGATACTCATCGTCACTGTGCTGTTGCGGATGCAAAATGTCGCCAGGTAATACTTTAAAAATCGGCTTGAGCCAAGCACGACGATGGACATCTGTGCTGAGTATAAGTGTTCCGCCTTGCTTGAGACCATCACGTAATGTGCGAAGGCATAACTCCAAATCAGCGACATGATTAATTGCATTCAGACAATAAATGCGATCATACTTGGAGTCGAGCGGCTGCTCGAGTGGAGCTGTGACAAATCTCACATCTGGATAAAAATCTTCTTTAAAAACAGTGAGATGCTCCGCATATTGATCAAGGAGAGGATCGAGAGCGGTGACTTGATTTTGACTCGTGTCGAGGGACATAAAAATGCCTGCTGGTCCGCAGCCTGCATCAAGAATTGACTCACCTGCTTTTGGCTGCAAGGCGTATTCTTCAAGCAGATTATTCCAGTAGTCAGTCTTCCATTGTCGATACTCGACAGGATCTTTCTTTTTGAGATAATTCTGCCACCATCTGATTTCAGCTGCCTGCGCTACTTGCCATCGCATTCCCATAATGCAAAGGTGATACTTCTACAGCTTCTAGCAGCATGATCGCTTACATTTGCATCTTCATGGCTCGATCAGAACTTGATTATCGCATAGCTCTCTCACTTGTGCATGGCATCGGCAGCAAGCGTGCACGGCGCCTTGTGCATTATCTCGGCTCTGCAGAAGCCGTAATGACAGCCTCGCCCAAAGCTCTCCGTCAGATCGAAAACGTCGGCGAAGTACAAGCAAAACTTATCAGCAACTTTGATGACTGGCAGCAAGTCGATGCCAATATCAAGGCAATACGCGATAATAACTGGACTGTGCTCTGTACAACTGATGAATCATATCCCAAACGATTACTTCAAGTCGATGTGCCACCATTTTTGCTGTACTACGATGGAACTGCTGATCTCAATGCGCAGCGCATCATCAGCATCGTCGGTACGCGCAGCATAACAAAACACGGCAAAGCCATTTGTGAAAAAATAGTCGAAGAACTTGCAGACTATGACGTCACGATCATAAGCGGCTTGGCGTATGGTGTCGATGTCACTGCACATCGCGCAAGTCTCAAGCATGGCATCCCGACGATTGGCTGCCTTGGCCATGGACTCGACAAGATCTATCCCGCTGCGCACAAAGACATCGCCAATGATATGCGTGAGCAAGGCGGCTTATTATCTCGATTTCCGATCAATACGCGGCCCGATCGCGAGCGATTTCCGATGCGAAATGAACTCATCGCCGGAATGTGCGACGCTCTACTCGTAGTAGAAACAGCAACCAAAGGCGGCTCAATGATCACTGCTCGGATGGCGATCGAACGAAAACGCGATCTCTTTGCAGTGCCAGGTCGAGCCAATGACACGTACAGCGCAGGCTGCAATCTCTTGATCAAAGAAGGTGCTGCACAACTTATCGAATCTGGACATGACATCATGGATGTCCTAGGCTGGAGCAAGCAAGGCTCACAAAGCACTGCACAATCACAACTCTTTGTCGATCTTGATCCAAACGAACAAGCAATCGTCGATCAGATCAAAGAAGTCAAGGAGATCTCAGTCGATGATCTCGCATTTGCGACCAAGATGCCCTCAGGTAAGCTTGCAGGGCTCTTACTCAATCTCGAACTCAAAGGCATCGTGCAGCCGCTACCAGGCAGCAGATATACACTATGCTAGTACCTGAGTCGATGTACATTTGCAACATCATTTCCATTTAAAATTGAGACAGCTGTATGCAATTGCAACGCCTTCAATCAATCTTCTTTTTACTTGCTGGTCTTGTGATCTGTTTGCTTTTTGTGCTACCGATCACAACACTGAGTACGTCTGCTACAGTCGATACATCAATGCTCAACCTCCTTGCCGATCGTTCATTTGATATCAGCGATCATATCGGACTCATCATCGGCACAGTCGCAATTTCAGTTTTAGCGATCGTGACGATCGTTTTGTTTTCGAAACCGGATTTGCAAATCAAGCTCGCGTATTTCGTTATGTTTTTGTGTTTTGGCTTGATGGTCGCTTGCGGATTTTTGTACATGCAAGAATTGCAGCTCGTCGACAAACATCAAGCAGCACTCGGTACAGGTATGGCGCTTTCGCTACCGCTCGGACTGTTTGTGCCGTTTGGTTCTATCTTTTTGACATTGCTTGGCATCCGCCTTGTGCGCAAGGACAGAAAAGCAATCAGCGATCTGCGTAGCGGTCGCCTCCGTTAATTTTTTAGGCACAACACAATGCCGATACGAGACGACTTTCCTCTAGCAGAAGACACCAATGAGATTGGTGGCACTTCTGATGGGTTTGTCTACACGACTGAGTTTCGAGCATCGAGCTTGCAGAAAGCCTATGATATGTTGCTCGAATTTTTGGAAGGAGAAGGCTATGATGATGTACCGCTGCCAGTAGACGCTGAGGAGCTCAAGCACTGGAGACTGCCCGCTCGGCGACGACAGCTCCGCTTATGGGAAGAGAATGGATACATTCATAATCCAATCAAAATTTTGTTTAGCACATCTCGCCAGCGAAATACGTTGACGCTCAAAATTTATAATGAATACGCGGACGATTTTTTAATGCGATTTCATGGTGTCGGTCAATATGCTGATCATTTAAAAAAATGATTTTTCTTTGGCGGCTCACAGCCTACGCTTCACTCGGCTGTGATCGGGCTATACGGCAGTACGGTAGCCTAGCTTTCTTTTTTCTAGCACTGAGCTGAAGCCCAATGCTAGAAAAACAGAAATCCACTCGCTTTGCTCGTGCTGCCTTCTATCCCTGCCGCGGACAAGCGCTGCGAAGTGGTGGCGCAGCCAGACTCATAAGCTGCGAATGCAGCGCTGAGGCCGAGCGAACAGCGAGCCACGGAGCATAGCGACCGCGCCGAGCTTTTCTCGGCGCGGATGGCCCATAATTCACACTCTAATTATTTGGTATTTTTTAATTGTAATTAATTATTTTATAAAAAGTGACGAATACACAAAATCACGTAAAAACAATAGGCTTGTTGGGCTGAATAAGTGGTAGCTTTGTAGCTGCTTTATTTAGGCTCCTTCTACAATTTTATACATTTCAATATTCCTTATTCATGGGTTTGTTTAGCTTTTTTAGACAAGAGGTTGCGATCGATCTCGGCACTGCCAATACGCTTATCATCCAAGATGGCAAAGTCGTCGTCGATGAGCCTTCGATCGTGGCTATAGATCAAAAAACTGGAAATACAATCGCTGTAGGCCGAAAGGCAATGCAGATGCACGAAAAAACGCATAGCAACATCCGTACAATTCGACCGCTCAAAGATGGTGTTATCGCAGATTTTAATGCTGCTGAAAACATGATCGACGGCTTGATTAAAATGCTTGGGCCGCGACGCCGTTTTTTATCTCATATGAAGATGGTCATTTGTATTCCATCTGGAATTACTGAAGTTGAAAAACGTGCAGTTTTTGACTCTGCTGAGCACGTCGGTAGCCGCGAGACATATCTCATCTACGAACCAATGGCAGCAGCTCTCGGTATCGGGCTCAATGTGGAGATGCCTGAAGGAAATATGATCATCGATATAGGCGGTGGTACGACTGAGATCGCTGTAATCGCGCTTTCGGGTATTGTCTCTGATCAGTCGATCCGCATCGCTGGTGATGAGCTCACTAGCGACATCATCGAATATATCAGACGTCAGCATAATATCTTGATTGGAGAGCGCACTGCTGAGCAGATAAAAATTAATGTCGGTGCTGCCTTGGCTGAATTAGATGAAGACGAAGCACCTGAAGACTACGCTGTCAATGGTCGAGACTTGATGACTGGTATACCGAAGCAGATTAAAGTCACATATCAAGAGATCGCAAGTGCTCTGGATAAGTCAATCAGTAAAATTGAAGAGGCTGTATTGAAAGCACTCGAGACAACTCCTCCAGAACTTGCGGCTGACATCTATCGTCGAGGCTTGTATCTGACAGGTGGTGGAGCATTACTGCGTGGTCTTGCTAAACGAATCGCACGAAAAACTCAGCTTGATGTCCATGTAGCTGAAGATCCTTTGCGTGCAGTTGTGCGTGGAACTGGTCTTGCCCTCGGCGGTACTCATAAGTATACTTTCTTAATAGACCGAAGAGGATTTTGATGACTTATCATCAGTTCTTTTTTTATTCCTGAACATTCTTTTTTTCATATTGCACTTATGCTACACGCACTCAGACAGACGAGCATCCTTTTGTTTGTAGCATTGCAATTTGTTTGTGCTGCGATTATTTATAAAACTCAATCGCATCATAAAAATGTAGTTGATTATATTTTCTTGTCTGCTTCAAGTCAGTTTCACGCTCTAGCTGACGGCATCGAAAAACGATTTAGTACAGATACTAAAGAACTAGATGCTTTGCGCGAAGCAAATACAAAGTTGAGACGCGAACTCGCGTATTCAAAATATTTAGATTGTGGCTTAGAAAATAATAAACTGGTACTTCAAAAAGAATCATTATTTACGTACACGGCAGCATCTGTGATTAGTAATTCGTATGTAGATCAGGAGAATTACATCATCATCAATCGAGGAAAACACCATGGCATCCAGGCCGGTAATGGAGTGATTTCTGACAATGGAGTTGTAGGTGTCGTATTGCAATCAACATCTCAATATTCGCAAGTTATGTCACTCAAACATGTCAACATGAAGTTGAGTGCTGCTCTATCGCGGACGAATCATCACGGGACAATTACTTGGCAAGGCGGCAAGAGTAATCATTTATTTAAATTTGACTTTATTCCCTCGCATGTCCCAGTCAATATTCAGGACACAATTGTGACTTCTGGTTATTCTCTTGTATTTCCAAAAGGAATCAATGTTGGAGTTGTTTCTCAACTTCAGAAAAAAACAAATAATTCACATGATATTGATGTTCAACTTTTGACTGATTTGAATAGTCTTTCGACAGTGTATGTTATTTCTAATCAACATCAAGCTCAATTAGACAGTTTGCGCTAGACAATGAAGACATAATTCATGAGTATTGCTAAAATCATATTGACTTGTTTTATCGCTTTTTTGCTTCAAGCTCTCATCTTTCGGCAAGTCGATGATTTGATTGGTCAATTTTTCATTTTGATTTTCCCGCTCGCCATTGTGTTTTTCCCACCGCGAACGAATACATTTTTGCAGTACAGTCTTGCATTCATCCTTGGGCTTTCAATAGATCTCATTTATCAATCTGGTGCCATCTATGCTTCTACGGCACTGGCTGCTACGTTTTTTCGAATTACACTTCTTGAAACTTCATTTGTAAAGCCATACGAAGGTTATGAAAACACAGATACAGCCTTCCGATTTGGTTACGCATGGTTTGGAAAACAAGCTGTACCTACAATTTTCTTCGCGACACTTTGGTTTGCTTGTATTAAGATTTTTCTTTTTACAGAAGCGTTTTCAATTTTATTCACATCGGTTGTGAGTGCCTTTTTATCAAGTATTTTAATACTTATTATCTCTTATACAATCATCCCGATATCCAAAGTGTTTTCAAATCGATAAATCTACATGAACACTGACAACCAATATGCAAATCGCCAGCAAGTTCTTATAGGACTTGTTTGTGTATGTATGGTTCTCCTTGTTGCATTTTGTGCTCGTATTCAGTTGTTCTCATCTGAATACAATAATAAAATTGGATACATCGGTATTTCTGAGTTTCCTGCTCGTGGATTAGTTTATGATCGAAATGGAGAATTACTCGTCAGTAATAAACCTTTATTTGATCTCATGGTCACGTATGACCAGATAGATCCAGAAATGGACACTGCTCAGTTTTGCCAATTATTACAAATAGATAAGAATCAGTTTGTTGAATTAATTGAAAAAGACTGGAGCAACAAGCGGTTTGCAAAATGGAAGCCTTACGCGTTTTTAAAAAAGATACCACACGAAACGTATGCTCAATTTCAGGAACACATGCATAAGTATCCTGGTTTTCATACCGAAGTACGAAATGTCCGCGAATACTATTACCCGATCGGTGCTCATGTACTTGGCTATTTGAATGAAGCCTCTCCACAAGACATTTCAAATTCGAATGGCAAATACAAGCGCGGTGATTTTATTGGAGTTTCTGGAATCGAAAAATCCTACGAAAGCCAACTCAAAGGCAGTCGAGGTATTCAATTTTATTGGAGAGATAATCTCAATCGAATACGTGGTAAACTTAGAGGAGGAGCTAATGACACACTTGCTATACATGGACACACGTTGTATACGAGCATAGACAAAGATTTGCAAACGTATGCTGAGTATTTAATGCAGCATAAAATAGGAGCAATTGTCGCAATAGAACCCTCAAGTGGCGAAATTTTATCTCTTGTCAGTGCTCCTACGTATGATCCAAGTTTATTAACGATTGATCGAGAAAGAGGAGAAGCTTTTGCAAAACTCGAACAAGATTCCTTGCGTCCATTTTTTAACAGAGCGTATATGGCTCAATATCCGCCAGGCTCAATTTTTAAATCAATTATGGCACTTGTTGCTCTAGAAGAAAATGTCTGGAGTAAAAATAAAGGTGTCACTTGCAACGGCGGCTATACATACAAAGACAGAACGTATGGTTGTCATCAGCATACTCGACCAAAAAATGTTGATGTTGCCTTGCAGCATTCCTGCAACACTTATTTCTGGCAGCTATTTCAAGAAGTCATTGACAAGCATGGCTTTTATGAACCGCAAAAAGGATTGTCAGAACTCGAATACTATTGGTCTACTTTTGGGCTTGGCACAAAAACAGGCATTGACCTTCCAGCAGAGCAATCTGGATTTATGCCTGGCGTTGATTATTACAATCAGCTCTATCCCAAGAATAAAGGCAGCTGGAAATCGCCTACGATCATGTCAATCGGAATTGGACAGGGAGAACTTCTCGTTACTCCATTGCAAATGGCCAATCTAGCTGCCATCATTGCCAACCGTGGCGCCTATTCTGACCCACACGTAGTCACAAAAACGATTGATACAGAGGACAACATTATTCCTTGGTCTAAGAAACAACACACTGTGCCAATAAGTAAAGAGCATTTTGATCCAATCATTGATGGAATGGAACTCGCCGTTACATCAGGTACAGCGACTACAGCCTTTGTCCCAGGTCTAGACATTTGTGGCAAGACAGGTACAAGTCAAAATCCGCATGGAGAAGATCACTCAGTTTTCTTTGCCTTTGCTCCTAAAGAAAATCCTCAAATAGCAATCGCTGTATTTATTGAAAATGCAGGTTTTGGAGGAACCTATGCTGCTCCTATCGCAAGTTTACTCATGGAACAATATCTGAATGACACGATCAGCAGCCAACGCTTGTACCTCGAAGATCGACTTGCAAACACTAAATTGATCGTCAATAAATGAGTCGAAGACGGTCATCGAATGCTTTACCAAGTGGACTCAATTTCGATTACATCCTCTTGATGACGATCATCGGTATCTCTGTGCTTGGCATTGTGACGATTTATTCGGTCAATTACGATCCAGAAAATCCAATTTCACAGCAAGTCTTCTCTTTTCGTCAACACGGAAGACAAGCCATGTGGCTCGTTCTTTCATTGATAGCAGGAGTGATTATAATGATTATTGATGGTCGCTTCTTCAAAACCATTGCTATCCCAGCATATATCATTTCAATTATTCTACTCATTGCAGTTCAATTTGTCGGAATAGAAGTCAATGGCGCTCGAAGTTGGTTCAGCTTCGGGCCAATACGATTTCAACCAAGTGAACTCGCCAAGCTAACCACTTGTTTGGCTGTAGCAGCCTACCTCAGCGAATACAAACGAAGGCTAGATCGAGATATTATATCACAGATTGCGGCCTTGGGCATCATTGCATTACCAATGGTATTAATCTTAGTTCAAGGAGACGCAGGTTCTGCTTTGATCTTTTCAGCGATTACACTTGCCTTATATCGCGAAGGCATGCCGCTGCCTTGGTACTTGATCCCCATTGCTTGTATCGCAACATTTATTCTGACCATCATCTTCGGATGGCAAATAACACTAGTACTGACCTCTGCGTTGGCACTTGTAGGTGGAGCGGCTTTGATTTACGATAGGAGTTTCACATTTTCAATTCTGATGGGAATTGGTGGAGTCATTCTGTTTCTCGCGGCATGTTTGACATATTATCTTTCAATAGAGCTGATTCTAGGTTTGACAGCTATTGCGCTTATCAGCTCTTGTATCATTTTCGCTTTGATTAAAATGTATCAAGGCTTATTTCTGATTACATTTTCATTACTCTTACTTACAGGATTATCGTTCACAACTGATCTTGTATTTAATCAAGTCCTTCAAAAGCACCAGCAAGATCGCATCAATGTATGGCTGCGTCCACATCTAGCCAATCCCCAAGGCGCTCTTTATAATCTCACACAATCCAAAATCGCGATCGGCTCAGGCTCTGTGTCAGGCAAAGGCTTCTTGAAAGGTGAACGCACGCAGCTCGATTATGTACCAGAACAATCAACTGATTTTATTTTCAGCGTACACGGCGAAGAACAAGGCTTTGTCGGTACATTATCAATGATTATTGGATATCTCATTGTACTTATGCGGTTGCTTTTTCTTGGAGATCGACAGCGCTCTGCATTTTCAAGAGTGTATATTGTAGCAGTAATGGGTATTTTACTCTTTCATGTATTGATCAATATCGGTATGACGGTCGGGCTCATGCCTGTCATCGGTATACCATTACCGTTTATGAGCTATGGAGGCTCTTCATTGCTTGTATTTATGACGATGATATTTATTGCCCTACGCTTAGACCAACTACGTAAAGTAGAGTTCACCTAATTTATAAGTGTTAGATGGGGCTGCCCGCGCTTCAAGCGCGGTCGGGCTATTCGCAGTACGGTAGCCTAGCTTTTTCTTTTCTATTAAAAAATAGAAGAGAAAAAGCCGCTTCGCTCGCTATCACTCGCTTGCGCTGCTACTATCCCTCAGCCGAAGTAGGGCTGACTTCATATTTATCTTTAAATCGTTTGAGCTGATTCAAAAAATACTGTTCTTGTCCAGCTAA
>JAHDHF010000002.1:24894-29700 GCA_020631455.1 Saprospiraceae bacterium | reverse complement strand
ACTCGTCTCTTGATTTGAGTTGTATTCTTGCCGCCATTCGTTAATAAATAAGGCAAACAGAACACTCAAAAACATAATAATCGCGTCAGCAAAAAACCGAAACAAACTTTTGTGGCTTCTTTGATTGGTTTTATTTGTTTCCATTTTACAAATATAGACTTCTCCTTTTGGACAAGCGCTGCGGAGTGGTAGCCGCTAGGCTAGACGCGAAACGAAGTGAGCGGCCGAGCGAATAGCGAGCCACGGAGCATAGCGACCTTGATTTTTTTAGTGAATATTCACTAGAAAAAATCAAGGATGACCCATCATAATTTACACAACAAAAAAAGCATCAACAGATAGTATCCGTTGATGCTTTTGAAAAAGAAGTAAGAGCAAATTTTAGAGATTAAATCTCAAACCTACATTGTGCGATCCATTAAATGGATTGCTATGACGATAACTGTAATCTACACCGATACGAGTTTCGCTTCCTTTTTTGACTGGTACGTTGAGGCTGACTCCTCCACTGAGGCCTGTGTAGACTGGCTTTTGATCATCAGCATTAAAGTAGCCTGGATCTGCACGATAACCTGCTCTCACCATAAACATCTCACGGAAACCGTATTCAACTCCTGCACCAAAATTATCTGTACCGAAAGAGTTTGAAGTAAAGTTGCCGATGAATGTCAGGCGATTGCGATCAGCATTACCCATATAGACATCATAAGCGAAACCGATGTTGAGCTGCGATGGCAACTCATAGCCAGCTGGTTTTTGAGAAATTTGGAGTTGATAATCTTCATCGTCTGGATCAGGCGCATTCCCTGTAAATGAAAGTCCTTCTCCGCTGAAACGCATCTTAGATCCGATGTTGCGAAGCGAGATACCAATTTTGACATTTTTCTTAGGACCAGTCACGTACTGGATACCTGCATCAAGCGCAACTGCCGATGCAGTCGCATTAGAGATAGACTCGCTCACAAGACGGACGGTAGCGCCCACACTAATCTTTTCATCAAAAACGTAGGCATACGAAATACCAATATTGAAGAATGATGGTGAAAAGGTTGTACCTGTTCCTTCTGGTTGATCGGTTGTCGTTACTGGCATTTCGCCAAAATCAATCGCCATGATGCTGACGCCAATGACTCCTGATTTGCCGAGTCTTTGACCAATACCAAAAGCATTAAGACCGATACTAGTGCCTTGTAAATAGAAGCTATGTGCAGCTATTATTTCAGTTTTGCGAGTAAATCCAAGTCCTGCTGGATTGACGCGCATTGCTTCGACTCCTCGTATGCGTGCTGTGACCATACCATGAAGGCCTGTGCTCCGCGCCCAAGGATTCATGAGTAGCTCATAAGCTCCTGCTTCTCCTTGTCGATCTGGGTTTCCAGCAAAAGCTGTTTGTGTAAAGACACAAAGCAAAAATGCTGTAAACAGAAGGTATCGTTTTTTCATTTGGTATTCTTCTATCGTGTGAGGGTATTGTTTTTTGAGTAGTCCAAGCAGTCTAAAATGAAGACTGCTTGGACTTGTCTATTTATATTATAATCCTGAGGCATCAAATTGTCTTCCTACGCCAAACCATTTGATTGTTTTCTCGCCGACGCCTGGCACATCTACATGGATGATGTAAACGCCTGACGCGACTTGAATACCTGCGCTATTCTTAAGATCCCATTCGAGTGACGTCACAATTTGACGCTCACCACCTGTGATTGGATCAGATGATGGTACTTCATTACGATTGAATCGTCGAATGAATTTACCATCGAGTGAATAGATCGTCACTTCGCAATCAGGTGGAAGATTTGTAATCTTGACAATGTTGCGGAAAGGCGTCGTCTCATATGAAGAATACGCGTAGTATGGATTAGGAACTACGTTGATTAAATCAAGTGCTGATTCTGCTACTTCAGGTTGCTCAATTTGAGTAGCAAGACCATCAAGTGTAAAGCTATAATATGGATAACCTGCTGCATACGGGTTTGTGCCTGTAGCTAACTTGTACTCATACGGATTAGAAACACGTAATTTGATGTGAAGCTCACTCGGGATAAACCCATCCGCATACGATTTCATCTCGGCACCTTGTCCGAGGAATGGCATTGAAGCCCATTGCGTTTCTTTGTAGACATTGAGTAAGCTGACATTGCTTCCAGTACCCATTGCAGCATCGACGGTAGCACATTCATCATATACACTATTGTGTACGTAGATATTGTGCTGTCCACCAAGATAGATATTCGAATATGTAGAGAAGCCGCCAGGGAGTGCATTCAAGAAGAAATCACCAGATGGATTCCAAAGCATGTCTGCACCATTTTCGCCACCTGGGAAAGTTGATAGCGTAGAGTTTTCCCCAAAGAAGATATTAAGTCGCTCTCCAGTCTCTACATCAATTGCATAACCTGGGAAGTAGCCGAAACCAGTTCCTGCGATTGGATTTCCAAACTTGTCAACTGAAGCATCGCCACGTTTTGCCATATGCTTATCTCCAGAATACTCAAATGATAATCCATCGTCTGAAGTATTGAAACGATTGCCTGTTTCGACAACAATACACTTAGACCAAAGGTCACGATTATCTGTAAAGACAATATCAACGCTGCGGAGTGCGGTCATATCATTGTTTCCTGTACTACGTGCACCAAATGTACCCGAGCCTAACCATACAGGAGTTTTTGTTGCAGATCCTGGCTGAGCATAAAGCGTTGTGTACGGATAGAAATATCCATTTGCTAGGTTAGCGAAATCTTGATTTGGATCAACTGGTACTCCGTCATTTACTGTCCCTGCTGCGAAGCGGTAATTATTTTGACCGACGCGTGTTTGCATAAAGTCAAAGTTGACACCACCACCACCTGGACCTTGTCCATTTGACAATGCTGCGAACCATGCTGTACCGCCATTCGGGTATTCAACAGCTCCTCCAATATTACCATTATTTGGTGCCAATGGTACTTCCGTGGTTGGATCATAAACACCTGGAGTATTTGCTTGTTCTATAGAAACAGATAAACCAAGTTCGGGAATCAACTGCTCAGAAAATTCATTGATTGTTGTTGATGAATAGATCGGTCCAGACAAGATCCCTCCCGGCCCATTATCAATGACCCAAACAAGACTGTCGTCTAGTTGTGTGTTTGATAAATCTTCATCTAGGATTGCAAATGTATAGGTCCCTGGTTTCACTCGGAGTGGATCGTATACGAAGACATTAATTGGACCACCACCTAGATCGTAATCAATTTCGTTTTCGACATTGTTTCGAGCGATTTGAAGACGTTCTTCGTCGGTAACCTCTAAGAAATTATATCCAGTTCCTACACCATCTAGGCGCTTTACCGCAGGTCCATCACCGTAATCAGCCATAAGAACAGTACCGTAATACTCAGGAGTATTTATTCGAGGGATACCAACATATGTTTTGATATTTCGACGACCTGGCAAATACACTCTTTGCTGACCAGCTAACGTTGCAATGTCAAACGTATCATAATTGTTATGCCCGTATGCAACTGCAGTATAGTAATATTTCTTATGATTTATCAAGCGGCTTGCACCGTCAGCAAACTGATCGTCAGTAATTTCAAACGTATGGCGAATACCTTGATTTTCGCCTTCGACTTCGAGTTCTGGTGTATAAATCTGTTGACCTGGTAAATCGACATCATCGTAGATGTTCCAATTATAGATTTTGTCGATTCCATTTTCTTTATCGACTTGGAAAACAAGGCGTGCTTTTTCTGGATCATCTAGATCACCAACACTTACACCAGAATTTGCAAGTTGGAATACTTGGTAACCTTCAAATACGTAAAGGCTATCATTTGAGCGTGGATTCTGAGCAATGTCAACTTCCTCGTATCCTTCATTGTAGTTATTTGAAGAAATTGCGTTTGAAAGCGCCAAAACGAGTTTCTGGTCAAGCTCGATGATATCTACATCTGGTGCATCTGGTCCATCAATTATATCAAAACAACCATCAAATAACTGCTGGGCTTTATCATCAGCTGCTAGAAGTTTTGTCAACTGCGGGCATGGATGCGGCACATCTGGAACCCAAACAACACCAATAATCAACTCATTTGTTGCACCTGGCACAAGTAAGAACGGCCCTGATGCTTGAAGCGTACGAATATCATTACCGACGACTCCACCTGTACACATAGACCAACCATTTTGGTTGCGTGGAGGCGTTGGGAATACATAATTAATCGTATTACAAGTTGTTCCTGCTGCAGGATATCCATCACCACAATCAACATAAGGTGATCCATCTTTCCATGTACCCGAAAGATAATTATAATATTCAGATGGAAGACTTGGATCACATTTATCAGGTCCCCCACAGTTATTATAATAAACAAATGAAGACATACCTAATTCGTTTCCGAATTCATCAAGTGGACCGCGGAAGTAATCAACTCCAAGCAAGGGGACATTCGGTCCATAACTAGGTGTTCCTCCACATCCTCCAAGACCATCTACAGCCGTTTCATTGTAGACAATTGCTAAGCTTCTCGAAGTATCACAACCAATATGATCATCTAGATAACAACCTAAATCTGCATCAACCCACATTCCGAAGAACGTACTATCAATCGAGGACAAGGCTCTGTTTATCAACTTATAGCGGTAGAATGACATATCATTAATCTCATCGCTCGTCTGGAAGCCAAATGCCATAGCCTGTACTTCCATACGCATAGCTTGACCATTGGTATTTCTATGGGGTCCACCATTGTCATTGTAGATCCAGAAGATCATTTCGTCAGCATAAGTAGCTTCATCATAAGTCGTTGGCTCACAACCACG
>JAHDHF010000002.1:21501-24794 GCA_020631455.1 Saprospiraceae bacterium | reverse complement strand
AGATCATTTCGTCAGCATAAGTAGCTTCATCATAAGTCGTTGGCTCACAACCACGAATTCCAATCTGAGGAAAATCACCCGCACATGGATCATATAAGCCATTACCATCCCAGTCAAAAAACGGAGCTAGAATTTGATTTGGCAAGTTAAAACCAAAGAAATCAGAGAAATGCGGATTGCCTTGTCCTGGCCATTTTTTCAAGTCTTCTGGTACTTGATCGCAATCATACGTAAATGTTGGATCTGCTTGAGCAGCAAGCACATTTCCGATATGTGTTGTAATATCAGCGCCTGTTACTCTAAAAAATCGATCCCATTGATTACATATGGTAGAGTTTGTAGTACCAGTAGCTGGATCTAGAGGTCCAGGGTAAAAATCATTTGCACCATCATTACGGTACGTCTCTGCACCAATAATCAAATTTCCACCATTATCAACGCCTCCAATCCAAACAGCACCAGAAAAGATAGATGAGACTTCTGGAAGACCTGATCCTGGCTCGACCTTAGGAACTATATAACGAGCATCAGTAAAGTCCCACCACATATCACCACCAGTCATGAGACGAGCACGGACATTGTTGATGCTGAGTTCTGTAGCAGCTACAGGGTTGGTACAATCAAATGCTGCAGCCGTCTGAGGGCTACTCACCTGTGATGGATTTTGAGGATTACGAGCAGCAATTGACCCTACAAGAAGTGTAGAAAAAAATGCTAGTAAACTTAACCGCCTTAGAGACATGTCTTATTTGTTTAATCAGTTGTTCAGTTACTTCAATTCAATCAAGCATTAAACCGAAAAATGTAAAATGCTTATTTGCGACACTTTTAGAATTCGAATAATGCTCCTAGGAAGATACGGCGTGGCAAGCTGTAGAAACCACTGTTATCGAGTAGGAAATTATATTGAGTCGCATATTCATCAGCAAGTTCGCCTCTTAGTGCCAAGTCAGCTTGTCCATCTGGAGAACTTAACCAACCATCATCTTCAGGAGATCCTGTAAATGAATAAACACCAAGTACATTTCGTGTATTCAAGAGATTTTGGACACGTACATATACGTTTAAGTACATCGGACGCTTCGCACCATCTTTGGTGAGTTTGAAATCTTTATCAACACGTAAATTCAACGTTGTATTCCAAGGCAAACGTGACTGGTTGATACCACCTTCTGTTCCGACACCACCTAATGATTGGACAATTGTAGTCTTCGTAAATGGACGACCACTTACCATTCTCGCAAGTAAGTTAACACCAAAGTTCTCAAGGATAGGCTTTCCAAACAAAATTGGGCCATTGTACTTCTTGCCTTCACCAAAGCGATAATCAACTGTCGTTGACAATGTATGGCGTTCATCAAAATTCAGCGGGAATAATACACGAAGATTACCACGTGTATTAAGTCCGCGACCTGATGTAGGGCCAGATCCTGTACCATCTGCAAACTGGATTGTATACGCGGCATTTAAGCGTACATTACCTGTACGACGCATATCATAAGATACCGAAAATCCTTTTACAGTTGAAAAATCAACATTATCAAAGCTTTCGTAATTCTTAGGGAAAGCATACAAGTAATTTGTACTCTGAATAAGGTCACGAATTTCCTTGTAATAAGCTGAAAGTGAAACAGCTGAAGACTTGCTTACTTTTTGCTTGAAGCCGACTTCGTAATCGATTGTCTTCTCTGGTTGAAGATTTGGGTTATCAAATATTCCAGTCAATTCGTTGAAGAAGTAATAATCGCGAGCTGTCGCATTTGAATTAGATGGCGGACGCTGAGTCAAGACATCATAATGGGCAAAGAAACCAGCGTTCTCTGATATTGGGAAAGAGAAGGCCAAACGAGGCATAATATTAACCTGTGGTGTATAATCTTCAAAGGAATCATCTGGGTCAAATGTAGCTGCTTTGATATCTGGGACATCACCAAAATCATAATTTGAGAATGCAGGATTTAAGATTGCACTTGCACCAAATATTGTGAGTGGATCCGCCTGTGTTCCATCTGCATTATACCAGGTATCACCATCTCTGTAAGCTATAGGCTGAGAATCGGCAGCACCAGGAGCTAAATAAACAGCATAATCATCACCTATAGTTGATGGTCGACTAAGGCTACTGTTATTTCCAAAATAATCGCTTGCCCCCTGAAGGCCATAAAGAGAATAAGGGTCTTTGAGAACTTTAGCATTTGCATCGAATCGATCAACACGAAGTCCTAAGCGGAAAATGATGTCTTTGTATTTAAACTTATCCTGAATATAGCCCGCTACATATACTGGCGTACGAGGTGCTATCGGGCGAGTAAAGTCACCGTTTTCGTCTCTTTCGGTGAAGTAGTCATTAAACGAAATACTTCCAGAGGTACGATCACCAAGATGATTATAACCTGCATAGGAAACAAGATTGTCTCTTAGTAACTCATCTGCAGAAAACATATCTAAAGACAATTGATCTGGACGAATTTCATCCATGTAAATCCATTCTGTCTGCGAAGAACCGAGAGCATTTCGCACATTTCGATCAAATGTAGTCTGCTCTTGAAGCTGAGCATTATTGTCATACAAATCGATCGTATCCTGCCCTATTATTTGTTGTCCAATTATCAAATTCTGATCAAGATCATTAAAATGAGAATTTAATAACTGTTTACCCGTCAACCATAATTCTCTAGGTGCTAGATTATAAAAACGATCTTCCCGCTGCTCATAGTAGATACCAATCTCAAATGAATGACGTCCAGCATCTGAACTTCCAAGGATTAAGTCAAAAGAACTATTTGCTTGGAGAGAATACTGACTATTTGATCTCCTAAAGAATACATTATAAACTGAACCTATATTTGAATATAATCCAAATGCTGAAGCTGCTCCGTCTTTAATTATACCATTTTGGGCGGGGAAATCATCAAATATATTGAAATCTCCATTTTGATTATAGCTTGCTAGAAGTGGATTTATTTCATTATCAGCTACAAATCCATTAAGTAGGTTATTATATCCGACATGGATTAAACCAATAGGGTTATTTAGGGAATCAGTCAGAACTCCGGGTGTAGGATTTCTAGTAAACTCAAATCTTCCTACGTATCCATAATCAAAAAAGCTATCTCCATGACGCTCATCATTCAATTTTCGATCGCTACGGTCGTAGCTAAATTGAAGCGTGTAAAGAATATTTTCAATAGAAACTTTCTTTTTTGGTGCTTCTTCTCCCTCTTCAGCAGATTGACCAGTATTTGTCAATAAACGCTGACGGAATCTTAAGTAACCTCTATAATCTGTATTAA
>JAHDHF010000002.1:1163-21401 GCA_020631455.1 Saprospiraceae bacterium | reverse complement strand
GTATTTGTCAATAAACGCTGACGGAATCTTAAGTAACCTCTATAATCTGTATTAAAATCAGTTGGATTAAATTCAGTATTATAAAGAGACCATCCACCTGGTGTAAATGTATTTTCTCTTCTATTAAATGCACCACCCAAAGTCATGTCGATTGACTCAGATAATTTGAAGTCAACTTTACCATTCAAATCATAACGCGTATCACGACTATTCGGAGCTGCTTTGACATTTTCGAACGCATCTTCATTTAGAAGTCCTGTAGATGAACTGACCACAGGCCTTCCATTTACAATGGTCGTGTATACAGGATTAGTTTTGAGAGCTGCAATAGTTTCATCAGTCGCTCTCCAATACCCAACTGCAGATGGGCTACCATCAGCTATCGTTCTGAACTGACCAGACATTCTGAAACCAATGATACTTCTACCAGTTTCTTTGTTCTTGAGTAGTGGACCACCTAGACCAGCTGCTACAAGGTTATATCCATATCCATCAAGAAACTGTGATGACTCAAGCTCGATATTTCCATTAAATGTACTTGCTGGACCTTTAGTAGTGATAGATATAACACCACCTGTTACATCACCGATGCTAGCAGGTATACCTCCTGTTAATACTTGTAATTGCTCGATCTCTTGCGGAGGTACACTTGCACCACGAGTACGAATACCATCAATGAAAACTGCCGTTGCATCTGCGCGCGAACCACGGACTGTAATATCGCGTCCTTCATCTGCTTGACCAACACCAGCTGTTGTAGCAGCAATGGCTCCGATACTCTTAGTTGGAATACTCTGAATCTCTTCTGCAGTTACAGTAGAGCCTGTCGTTGTATTGTCCTGCTCAATGAGCGGTACAGCATATTCTTCTACGACAATTTCCGTTAAATCAACAGCTTCTTCTCCATCTTTTGGCGTCATATCTACATCAAGGCTATTTGCCTTTCCTTTTATGACGACCACATTCTCAACACGACGTGTAGGATATCCGATGTAAGAGAACTCAACATTATAATTACCTGGATCTAGATTGATCGAGTAGTTACCATCAAAGTCGGTTGAAGTACCAGTTACCAAGTCTGTGCCTTTGTAGACAGCGATATTAGCACTGATCAATTCACCATCAGCATCGATCACTTTTCCTTCAAGGGTTGTTTGCGCAAATGCAACTCCCCCGACAACAAACAGCATTAAAAAAGCAAGTAAAATCTGTTTCATCATGTGGTTCTCGTTTAGAGCTTGGTTCACTACAGTTTATAGTGGACACAATGTTAATAAAAGTTAAACACTCTTTTGCTATATCAAGCAAAGGAAAATGCACGAAAGGACAATTTAACGACAGTCAGAGCTCGATTTCCGAAATTTTCTTCACTAAAACGTCGGCAATGCGTCTTTTTGATTCTGTAGTCCAGCCCGCTACATGCGGTGAGACAACCACGTTTGGCAGCTCAAACAAGCTCACTATATCATAAGATGCATTAACATTCCATTTTGGTGGTTCGTCTTCAAAAACATCTAAACAAAGACCTCCGAGCAGCTCAGAAAGCAGGGCTTGATAAGCATCCTTGAGTTTCAAAACTTTACCCCGAGAGGTGTTAATCAATATAACATCACGCTTCAGTTCACTTATAAATGCACTATCCACCATAAAGCGAGTTTCCTCAGTCAATGGCGTGTGCAGGCTCAAAACATCACTTTCTGATTTCAACTGCTCTAAACTGACCTCTTCTACAAAATCAAGTTCAGCAGCATAATTCTTCTTGTACTTATCATACGCGATGACACGGACACCTAGTCCTTGCAGCTTTTCAGCAAATGCTCGCCCTGTATTCCCAAAACCAAGTATTCCAACTGTTAAGCCCATCAACTCACGTCCGCGATGCGGCTCGCGACTCCATTCGCCCGATCGCAAACTCGCATCTGCATGTCGTAGTTTCGTCAAGAGCATTAACAACATACCGAGCGCATGCTCAGCAACAGCATTTCGATTGCCTTCAGGGCTATTAATGACCTCGACTTGATGACGCTTGGCAGCTTCTAAATCAAAAATGTCAAGACCAGATCCAAGTCTTGCAGCAAACTTCAATTTTGGAGCAACAGCAAATTGCTTTTCCCCTAGACGTACACGACTATTCACGATCAATCCTGTCAAGTCTGCGAGTTGTGCTTCTGCCTCAGCCTGTCCAGCAGTTGGTTCATACAATACATCAAATCCTAAATGATGAAGCCCATCAATCAACGCTTGATGCACACCATCACAAATCATGACTTTCTTCATATTGCTATTCCGCTTTCATCAATGAATCAACTTGAGTAGCCAATTCAATAAATCCTTCAACAGATAATTGCTCAGGACGCATAGTCAAAATCTCAGCAGGCAATTCATCCACTCGATCACCAAGCAAACCTTTCAACGAATTGCGCATCATTTTGCGACGCATTCCAAAAGCAGTATGAACGGTCCGCTTCAATGCTTTAAAATCACAAGGCATTGGCTCAAAGCGAGTTGAACGATTCAAGCGAATGACGCAAGATGTCACTTTGGGTGGTGGATCAAAACGCTTTGCACCGACATCAAACAAATAGTCTACCTCAAAACATGCTTGAACCATGACACTGATTTTCCCAAACAATTTTGAGCCGTGATCAGCAGCTACACGCTCTCCGAGTTCTTTCTGAAACATCCCAACCATCTCCACGACATGATCTCGATGTTCCACCATTTTAATTAAAATTTGAGAACTAATATTATATGGAAAATTGCCAATTACGGCAAAAGGTGATTCAGCCAAAAGATCGAGTCGAACTTTCAAAAAATCTTCCTCAACTATTTTAAGATCTGGATATGTCGGCCGCAGAAAATTGACCATATCCTCATCAGCCTCGATCGCAATTAAATCATACGGACGATCTATTAAATGCTGCGTCAAAGCACCTCGCCCTGGCCCAACTTCAAAAACAGTTTTATATTCATCCGTACGAGCCAGCGCATCAGCCGTCCGTATCGCTACAGATGCATCATTCAAAAAATGCTGCCCAAATGATTTTTTCGCAAATGGCTTTCTTCCCACAGGCACAAGGTACAGCAAGACACAAATACAAAATCAAGAAGAACAAAAATGAGGGGCTGCCCTTTATTCGTTTCACTCATTCAGGTCGGGCTATCCGCAGTACGGTAGCCTAGCTTTTTTCTATTCTATTTTTAATAGAATAGAAAAAATCCGCTTCGCTGCGTTACACTTCGCTCGCGCTGCTCCTATCCCTCAGCCAATAAGGGCAACTGCTTATTTATCAAAATACTCAACACCATTAAGATCAACATATCCAGCGCGGCCATCTGGTAACTCAAATCGAGCAAGTCCAAAGACATACGGTTCAAGCTGAGAATATTTAATTAAAGTACGCTCATAAATTCCATACAATTTATCCTTCTTCAAAAAAAGCTGCCCATCTTTTAATGAATAACTATCGAACCAAACATCATCACCATACACTTGATATTGCCTTCCTTTTTTGACTAGTAAAATTCCTGGTGCAGACGTTGGGCTTCCACCTAATCCATAATTCGACGTATAGTCAAACCGCTTTTTCCCATTACTAAAAATCACATCATCATATTTCCGAGCACTTATTTTATCAGTTTCCTCTCGTGGTATTTTATTACCAGCATCATAAAATGTCTCATCAGAATACACAACAAACTGCTTTCCTTGCCGCTCAATCTCTAGCGTATAATGCGGCACTGTACCACAAAAACCAAAACGCATATTCATCTTTTCCAATTTTTCAAATTCAGCAGAATAATATTCTATTTCATTTGAAAGAGACAACACTTGGAAGTTACCCTGTACATCATGGATAAATTTAAATCCAGCGAATACTATTTCATTCTGGGCATTTCTTACTTCAAGCTCTCCAGCTTCGAGATTATTCACGACCACAAGTCCTTTTGGATATGGGATAATCTCTATTGTATCAAGCTGCGCGAGTCCAGCAGCAGAAAATCCTACTAGAAAAATAAGCAGCAATTGTATTTGAAATAAAACCTTCATAATTCAGTTCGATTTATTGTTTTAACCTCATTCAAGAAATATTCCATTATTGTCGCTTAAACACATTTTTCACCTTTCTAAAAAACCGCTTCACTCGCCAACCAAACTTTGCTTTATAATCTGGATCTCGCACATAAAATGCGATGATTTCTCCTTGTGGCAGAACAACGTCGTAGTTAATAACATTTCTTTCTTCGATTACACCCGCAGTATTCTCTTTCAAATCTTCAATATTCATTTTTACATCCTCAAAACCGATATACGAAAACTCTACTTCGATTTTCTGATTGCTGTTCATGCAATCAGAAATATCTATTTCATAGTTGCCATCAAAATCAGTTGATGTGCCTGTACAAATTGAGCCATTTTGTAAAATAGCGACATTCGCAATTAAAAGTGGCTCTCCACGTTCGTCTGTCATTGTCCCTTTTATTATCGTTGATTTATTTTCTTCGACTCTTTCGATCGGATTCACTTCTGAATTTTGAGCAACAAGTGGTGTAGCTGTTAATAATGTAGCCATTGTAGCAAGCATGGCTGCTGCGCGTTTACAATCTTGTGTTTTTCTTGGTACTTCTTTTCCCCAATGTTTGAGTTGTTTATTTGTATAAATTCCGCAAATCGAATTATTAGCTGCTGCTTGTTGTGCTTGAATCTCCGCCCATGAGTGTTTTCTAAAATCAATTATTGTTTTTGTACACTCGCCGCAGATCCGACCGCCATGAGTGGGCTGCATATCGAGCCAATTTTGATCACAAAATGTTGGTTTTTGCATTGGAGTATTCATTGTGTTTCTATTAAGTATGATTTTTTTTGGACAAGCGCTGCGGAGTGGTGCGAACGAAGTGAGCAGATGCCGGAGGCAGCCGAGCGAACAGCGAGCCACGAAGCATAGCGACCGCAGCCGAAAGCTGCGGATGGCCCATTTTAATTATTCAATACATCTTGCGGCTCAGACTCCGAAACTGTAAATGGTATTTGGGCTCTGATATTCCGTTTATTTTCTTTGGTGAGATCGTCAAATGGCTTGCCGTGCTGCTCGATAGCGGCATCATACCAAAGCTGATTGTACGCTGCTTGAAGCGCATTATACACTTCGAGATAAGATTGATAATCGGCCTCACGAGCTGTTGTCAATGACAAGATCGCTCGGCGTGGTGTCGCTGGCCAATCAGCTTTTTGCTCTGGGTTGCTAATGAATTTTACTGTGAAGTCTTTCAATTCATTTGAACTCATCAGTTCTCTATCGACAAGGAGTTGATTGTCTGCATTTAGATAAATGTCGAGGATTTTCTTATTTGTTCTCGTTTCTACCGAGTCGCCTTTTGGTGGCAGCTTCGCGGCTATGCCTTTGTCTTGTGCAACTGTCGTCGTCACTAAGAAAAACACTAAAAGAAGAAAGGCTATATCTGCCATGGAGCTGGCATTGATTTGCGGAGCTTTGAGTCGGATGTTTTTCATATCTATCACTTTATTGGATAGATGCAGTTGCAGCTGCTTTTGGTGGCTGCCATAAAAAATGCCGAATGTCTAGGAAGACATTCGGCATTCAAGTCAGAACGAAGGATTGCTTATTTCAGCTCGCCTGTGCGTTGTCCTGCTTGATAGTTAATACGGAGCTGGTTGACTTTACGCAGCTCTTGCTTGACGTCAGTGATGATACCCATCGTGACTTCTTCATCAGCCTTGAGAGACATGATCATCTTGTCACGCTTGGCTTCGCCTTTTTTGACACGCTCTTGCTCGACAAAAAGTGGAATACCTTCTTTGCCCGAGATGGCATCATTGAGCTGAATGCGTGGTGCTGTACCATGTAACTCAGGGTTGACTGGTACACCGATATTGATATAGCTAACGAGTTCTTTATTCTCGATCTTCTTGACTTCAGATGCAGAAGGAAGACTGAGTTTAACTAAGTTCGTCGTATCACGCATCGACGTCACGACCATAAAGAAGAAGAGAAGCATGAAAATGATATCCGGCAGCGATGCTGTTGTGATACCTGGTGTTCCCTTTCCTCGTTTCTTTTTAAACTTCGACATAATATTTGAGTCTTAGAGGTTTAGATTAACCATCGACATTATCAGGCTCTTGCTCTGAAATGACGAAAGGGATTTTAGCTCTTACATCCTTTTGCTGAGCTTTATTCAGTTCAGCGTATGGTTTTTTGTAATCGCGTTGAGCCTGCTCATCCCACAGCTCGTTGTAAGCTGCTTGCAACTCATTATAGACAGTCAAGTACGTTTCATAATTCGTACTTCTATCATTTTTGAGCGAGATAATGGCTTTATTTGGGCTTTCAGAAAGGTCTTCTCTACCAGTAGGATTGAAGATGAATTCTTTTGCGCGCTCTCTAAGCTTGCTAGCTCTTAGCTGCTCATCACGTACGAGGAGTTGATTGTCAGCATTGACAAATACTTCAAATACGTTTCGAGCTTTAAGCTTTGTTGGATCTGGCTCATCTTCAGACCATGGCGGAAGCAGTACCTGAAGACCTGTATCTTTTTTGATCGTCGTCGTGACGAGGAAAAATACAAGGAGAAGGAATGCGATATCCGCCATCGAGCTGGCGTTGATCTCAGGAGCGTCTCTTTTTTTACTAGGCATAGTATCAGTAGTTTAAACGGTGAATACTATGATTTAGCTGCCTTTGACAAGGCCCCAAATTTCCATTGCGAAAGCGAGAATAAACGACCCGATGACAAGCCAGACAGCTGTGCTGAGTGCTGCACTGATAAATGTGTTGGCTGTATCGCCGACTCCATTTTCGGCGACAGCTTTTACCACAGCGCCAGAATTGTCTGGTGCGAGCACCCAAGCTAGCCCAAAGATGACAGCTATGACGACGAGCCATATTGCGCCTTTGATGATTGATTTAGGATTGAAAATGACATAAATCAATGGAAGAATAATCGCAAGGGCGAAAGCAACCATCAGAAGGATGCGTGTCGTCCAGATGCCTGGGCTAAAGATTGGTGTGCTGTACAATGCAGCTTTGTCTGCGTCTGTGCGATCTTCAAGCTCTATCGCATCGTAGTAGCTAAATTCTTCTAAGCCACCACTGTATGCATTTGAATCTTGAGGACCAAGCAAAAAGATGCTGACCAAAAAGATGATTACAACAAATACACCGAGGAGAAACCCAAAGGCTGTACCGTATTTGCTGAAGAAACTATATAATGCGTTCATGATTATTTTAAGAGTTAGAGCGTAAACAAATGAGGATGTCTCGTTTGAGCGAGCTCTTAATCCTTGAACGTTGGACGACGGAGCGTACCATTGTCCATCATGATATCAACAAGTGAGATTGACGCATCTTCCATTGAGTTGACAAGACCGTCGATTTTGCTCACGATATAATTGTAAAGAATCTGTAGGATAATCGCGACGACAAGACCAAAGACTGTCGTCAAGAGTGCGACCTTAATACCAGATGCAACAACTGCAGGAGCAATATCATTGGCAGCTGCGATCTTGTCAAAGGCCTCGATCATACCAAGTACCGTACCCATAAACCCGAGCATCGGTGCAATTGCGATAAAGAGTGAGATCCAAATCAAGCCTTTTTCAAGAAGACCCATCTGTACAGCTCCGTAGCTGACGATTGCTTTCTCGACGCTATCAGCGCCTTCATCAGCACGTTTGAGACCTTCGTGCAAGACACTTGCTACTGGGCCAGGTGTACTTTTAGCAACTTGCTGTGCACCAGCGACATCGCCTTTTTTCAATTTTTCATCAATACGATTGAGCAGCTTCGTGCTGTTTGTCGTAGCGAGGTTAAGTGTAATGATACGCTCAAGAGCAAAAGCCAAACCGAGGATAAGGCAGATCAATACAAGCGACATGAATCTCCAGTCACCATCGATGAAGTATTTTTTCAATGTTTGGTGAGCAGTTTGCGTTTCTTCAGCAGCCGTGTCAGTTTGCTCAGTAGGAGCATCTTGCGAATAAACTGGCGTCGTACTGAAACCGACGAGAAGCGTCAATGACAAAAGAAGTGTCAGAAGGTGTTTCATGTTATTAAGGATTTACAGGTTGGTTTAGCTAGGTTGTAAAGTACGTGAGAATTCTTCAGATTACGAAGTAATATATGCGGAGAGTGAGGGATTCGAACCCCCGGTACCCGTGAGAGTACACATGCTTTCCAGGCATGCCCGTTCGACCGCTCCGGCAACTCTCCGAGTCAAAACTCCACATCTGCCTACGTTTAGTAGATGTGTCGCAAAGTTTGAAAATGAATCGTTAATAACAAAATCAAATGTCAAGTCATTGCAAAATCAGGCAAAAAAGTCGCTACATCTGTCGATTTTTCATAAAAATCTGCTCAGCATTTCGGTTCGTTGACTCCGAAATACGCTCAAGAGTGCAATCGTACAGCTCCGCCAAGCGAGCTGCAATGAGCGGAATATACGCTGGCTCGTTTCGTTTTCCGCGATAAGGTTTCGGCGTCAAGTACGGCGCATCTGTCTCTAATACAATCCGATCAAGCGGGATCGCATGCATGATTTTATCAAGGCCGCCATTCTTAAATGTCACGACACCACCGATCCCGAGATAAACATTCTCAAGCTCCAAAATTGCTTGTGCTTGCACTTCCGTTCCTGAAAAACAATGAAAAATAGCCGTCAAATTATCATCATGTAACTCTTGTACAAGATCAATCAATAGATCGAGACTTTTCCGGGCATGGATGATGATCGGTCGGCCGCGCTCCTTTGCCCAATTCGTCTGAATCGTAAATGCTTCTATTTGCTGTTCCTTGAATGTTGTGTCCCAGTGCAGGTCAATCCCGATCTCGCCCATCGCTACAAAATTACGTTGCTGCCACATCGACTCAACATGCTGTAGTTCTTTTTCAAAGTCCGCTTTGACCGAGCATGGATGCAAGCCCATCATCGCGATACAGTGCTCAGGATAGTCAAGCTCCAACTTTAGCATCGCATCAGTCGTACTTGAGTCGATATTCGGCATATACAATTTGTCGACGCCTTGCTCGAGGGCTCGATCGATCATCTCTTGACGATCATCATTAAAATGATCCAAATAAACATGTGTATGCGTGTCTACAAATTTCATAACAACTTCAATGTTCGATATACTTCTAGACTTCAATTGTACTACAAAAACATCAGAAGGGGGCCATCCCTCGCGCTTTGCGCTTCGGGTCGCTATGCTACGTGGCTCGCTGCTCGCTCGGCCGCTCATTTTATTCGCGTCTGGCTGCGCCACCACTCCGCAGCGCTTGTCCAACTCATTTATGTAACCCTCTAATTTGCAGCGACTATCATACATTCTGAATATCACGACGGCGAATCAATATCGAAAGACAATAAAGTACTACAGTGAGACAACCGATTGACAACATCTGAATATTCGACGATTGAATCGCGTTTAGATAATCAACAAAAGGAACTGCATTCAGATATAAATATGTAGCTATCAAAAATACAATTTCGAATACCTTTGATGTGCGAAAAATCAGCCCGAAAAATGTCGAAACACTAATTAAAAAGCAAACTCCAAGTATCACACTCCCAAACTCCAACAACATATTAGACAACAGCATTCGAATCAAAAAAGGAGTAACAACCAGTATCAAAAACACAACAGCAGCAAAAAATTTTGACAACATCAATCTACGAATAGGTTGAAATGATGCAAACGTAAATAAGTGAATTCGATGATCTATTTCACTTGTACTTAAATTTGATATACGTGTTACCTGCAAAAACAAAACAATTGGTAAAAGAATAGTATATACAATGACAATAGGAGCAAATAGCTGCGCAATCATCAATATTATAGTCAGCAACATCAACCATATATTACTACTC
This sequence comes from Saprospiraceae bacterium, assembly GCA_020631455.1. Lineage (GTDB taxonomy): Bacteria > Bacteroidota > Bacteroidia > Chitinophagales > Saprospiraceae > JAHDHF01. The sequence continues at coordinate 11,516 of JAHDHF010000002.1, read as the reverse complement.
CTAAGCAACATTTTAAACTCAGACTTAATCAATGGAAAAATAGAGTTACTTCGTACTAATTGAGGTAAATTATTTAATCTTTCAATTGTCTGTTCTTGAGGTCTATTTCTTATTTCATTTCGTTTAAAAAGTGGCTTTTTTGTTTGAGCATGAGCCCTTGTGTCAAATCGATGAAAAATAAAAGACGCTCCCCCAATAATGATTAGCGAAACAAAGATCCACATGATTCGACTTGCTACAACAACAGATGACACTTTGAGCGAATTGCTTTTAACATAGCTAAGAGCTACTGTCTTTTTGGATGTATATCCAATCGATATAAATGCATTATCGGCTACATTTACAGGTAGCATTTGCATAGCATCATGAATAGCTGTTGCTGCTCCAAGCGGATCAACCCAAGCTACTGAGTATCCAGTTGCGCCTGCTACACCAAGAGTTAATAAATAAACAAACACAATAAAATAAGCAATATAATTAACTACCCTTATTCTATTGAATATCACTTCAAAGACTACTGAAGCAGAAGCAACAAACCACATTGCGGGAATAGCATATAATACAAATGGAGTTACTAGCTCTATTAGATTAAATGGATAATCAGCTCCTCTTACAAATGTTAATACTGCAGCTACTAGTATTGTGCAAATCAACATCGTGAGCAGTAAAACGAAGTTGCTGAACGTCCTAAAGAGCAGATATTTAAATGAGCTCGTTGGTGTCGTCGCTACTATTTGACCAACTCCTGTTTGTACATCACGTCTAATTGCTCCACTCACTGAGTAATATCCAAAAAGCCCAAACGTTACAATTGACATAATCGTCATAATCATACCAATCCAAGCAGATGTATTTTGCCCTACATATTGGTCTACTCGAAATGTAGCATAATTAGCATCTGGAGCGGGAACAAATGTGCAAGCGACACCGATACAAAACAACAAAGTCAAGATATAATTATAACTCCTAGCTCGTTGCAGATAATCTATCCTCAATAAATTAAAATATGTATTCATGATGCATCTTTTTTTGTAGTAAGTAGAAATGCATCTTCAAGCGTTTCTTTGACTGAAACAGAATTTTGTACGGGATGATCGGCCAGATAGCGAACTCGTATTCCGTGTTCTTGTCGCGCTGTATTTACAACAGAATATTTTGATCTAAATTCTTGCAAATCTTTTTGTTGCATATTTACTTCGTAAACATATCCATCGGCTACTTTAGATACTGTATTTAATGATCCTGAAGTCAACATTTTACTTGACTTCATAATCGCAATTGTATCTGCGATACTCTCAATATCAGATACAATATGCGATGACAAAATTACAATTGAATCATGAGCAAGATCCGATATTAAGTTTCGAAAGCGGACTCTCTCTTCAGGATCTAAGCCGACAGTCGGCTCATCAAAAATCATAATTTTCGGATCATTTAATAATACTTGAGCAATACCAATACGCTGTTTCATTCCTCCTGAATAACTACCAATAGGAGATTTTGCTGCTTCAATTAAATTGACATGTTCGAGCAGTCCTTCTATTTTTTTTCTTAAATGTTTCCCGCCGACTCCTTTTAGTGCTGCTATATATTCTAAAAATTCAAACGCATTTAAATTAGGATAAACTCCGAATTCCTGTGGCAAATAACCAAGAATATTTCGCATCGCATTTGGATTGGATATTATATCCATTCCATTTAAATATAAGCTACCTTCAGTAGGCTTACTAATCGTAGCGAGTATTTTCATTAAAGTAGATTTCCCTGCTCCATTTGGACCAAGTAATCCGACTATTCCAGATTCAAGTTCGAGTGAAAAATCCTGTAATCCGAATTTACCCTTTTTGTACTTCTTGGATATACTTTGAATTGACAGCTGCATACAAATCGATTTTTTAAATGAATTATGAGTACAATGTGCAGCTTTTGAATTCATTAATTTTCAATTTTCCCTTTGCTCCTTGTAATGCAAGACTAGCTTCTTGTTTTTTTCGATAAACAAATTTTACGCGCTCAGTATTTTGGCTCAGGGATAGGAGCAGCGCGAGCCTGCGAGCGGATTTCTATTTCTTTAGCACGGGGCTTAAGCCCCGTGCTAAAGAAATGAAAGCTAGGCTACCGTACTGCGTATAGCCCGACAGCAGCTTTGCTGCGGTGAGCCCCAACATTCATTTATCGCCTAAAAAAAAGCCTCCATCGAAATGATGAAGGCTTTTTTAGTTGAGCGGATTGATTAGCTACCGAAGTCGTCAAATGCGACATTCTCTTCTGGTACGCCGAGCTCATCAAACATATTGCGGCATGCTTGGAGCATCAATGGCGGTCCGCAGAGGTAATACTCGATCTCTTCTGGCTCTGGATGCTTTGAGAGATAATTGTCAAGTAATACTTGGTGTATAAAGCCAACGTATCCTTCCCAATTATCTTGCTCCAGTGGATCACTCAACGCGATATTGTATTGGAAATTGTCAAACTCTCTCTCGATCTGACGGAAGTCTTCTGTGTAGAAGAGCTCTCGCAGCGAGCGGCCTCCATACCAGTACGTGATCTTACGATCAGTCGTCTTGAGTGTATGGAAGAGGTGGAATAAGTGCGAACGTAGCGGCGCCATACCTGCACCACCACCGATGTACACCATCTCTTTCTTGGTCGGCTTGATAAAGAATTCTCCATACGGGCCAGAGATCGTCACCTTGTCGCCCACTTTGCGTGTAAAGACATACGATGAGCAAACACCCGGATTGACATTCATCCATCCGTTGTTTTTGCGATCCCATGGCGGCGTAGCGATACGGATATTGAGCATGACAATGTCGCCTTCTGCTGGGTGGTTGGCCATTGAATAGGCACGGAATTGCGGCTCGTCGTTTTTCATCGATAAGCCCCACATATTGTACTGATCCCACTCTGCTTGATACTCATCAGGCGATTTGCCCTCCATATCTGGGTGCGCTGTGATGTCGATGTCTTTAAAATCGCAGACAATTTTCGGCACATCAATTTGTACATATCCGCCAGACTCAAAGTCAAGCTCTTCGCCTTCTGGCAAGCGCACGACAAATTCCTTGATAAATGTCGAAACATTATAATTGGAGATAACTGTACAATCCCATTTTTTGATACCAAAAATTTCTTCTGGTACGCGGATTTCCATGTCATTGCGCACTTTGACTTGGCAGGCAAGTCTCCAGTTGTCAGCTGCTTCGCGGCGTGTCAGGTGATTGAGCTCCGTCGGGAGCACATCTCCTCCACCCTCGTCTACTTGGCAGATGCACATCGCGCATGTACCACCACCACCGCAAGCCGATGGCAAGAATACATTCTCAGCAGAGAGTGCATTGAGGAGCGTCGAGCCGGGCTTGACCACGAGTGGCTTATCAGCATCACCATTGACGATGATACTAACGTCGCCTTGTGGCAAGAGCTGCTTACGCGCATACAAGAGAACGCCCGCAAGGGCAAGGATAATCACACTGAAAACCAAGATTGCAAGGAGTACTTGCAGCAGATCAGCGGTTCCAAAAAGCAATATGAGATCGAGCATCATAAAAGTATTATCAATCGAAATGCTAAAAGCGTCAGATGAGTTGTTAGTCGAATGTCTTTTTTTGGGCGTTCCCTTCGCCGTCGCTATGCTTCGGCTCGGGTCGGGCTGCTTTGTAGCTCGCTATTCGCTCGGCCTCATTGCTGCTCCGCAGCTGCTGAGTCTGCCTTTCGGCACTACGACGCATCCCTACGCCATTCTGTTGTGTACTTACAAACGTTTTTGCTAGTACGCTGAAGGATCAATACCCATCAAGCTCATGAACGCAATACCCATGAGACCAGTCAGTATAAATGCCATACCGAGACCGCGCAATGCAGGCGGCACATCAGAGTAGCGCAGCTTCTCGCGGATAGCCGCGATCGCGATGATCGCCAAGAACCAGCCAAAGCCTGATCCAAGACCGTATGTCACAGACATACCAAAGCCATAAGAGCGAGAAACCATAAATAAACTACCACCAAGGATGGCGCAGTTTACTGTAATCAATGGTAAGAAAATACCAAGTGAGTTGTAAAGTGAAGGGGAGAACTTCTCGATAATCATCTCAACGAGCTGTACCATCGATGCGATGACGGCAATAAAGATGATAAAACGCAAGAAGCTCAAGTCAACACCAGCGATCACGACACCATCCGCTAAAAGATATGTGTTGATCAGCCAGTTGATCGGCATCGTGATACCGAGTACAAAGATGACAGCCAGTCCTAGACCAAATGCGGTCTTCACTGACTTTGACACAGCAAGGTAAGAGCACATCCCAAGGAAGTACGCGAGAACCATGTTCTCGATAAATGCTGATTTTAAAAAGATTGATACGTATTCCATGATTGAATTGGATTCGTAGGAGTTGTAAAGAGTTATTTGGGCTGCTAGCTGATATCGACAAGTTTTGGATTGCGCGCACGCTGTATCCAAATGAAAATACCAATCAAAAACATCGCTGCTGCTGGCAATACCATCAAGTTATTGTTTGAGTACCAGCCGAGCCATGAGATTGATGCAGTATCGATCAAGTACTCAGGGCTTGCGCCGATGATCTTAAATCCTGCAAAGCTGCCTTTGCCAAAGACTTCTCTAAACACAGAGACCAAAATCAAGATCAAACCATACCCAAGACCGTTACCGATACCATCAAGGAATGCTTTCCATGGTTTATTCGCCATCGCAAATGCCTCAAGGCGTCCCATAACGATACAGTTTGTAATAATCAACCCAATAAATACTGAGAGCTGCTTGTATACACCGTAGTCAAGTGCTTTGAGTACAAGCTCTACGACCGTTACGAGCGTCGCAATAACAACGAGCTGTACAATCATACGGACTTGATTTGGGATACGATTACGGAGTACAGAGATGATCAAGTTTGCAAAAGCGCAAACAAAGACTACGGCTACAGAGATAACCACAGATGGTATGACCAGGGTCGTGACCGCGAGTGCCGAGCAGATACCAAGTACCTGGACCGTAATCGGGTTATTATCATCTAAAGGATCGGTGAGCAGTCTACGCTCCTTTTTCCCAAAGAGTGGCTCTTTTTCAACGACAGCAGGTTTTTCCGCTGCTTGTGTTTCTAAGCTTGTTTCAGCCATGATGAGATCGTATTAAAAAGTCGTTTGTTTTGTACCGAAGTACGATTATTTCATACCTGTTGCTTTGTTCGCAACTTTACCGTCGAGCTTGCCATCACTTTTGATGTCTTCAAATGTGTTTTCGTAGTATTCAATACCGCGATCCATCATTTCTTCTACACCTTCTGCAGTTACAGTTGCTCCCGAGATAACATCAATTTCGTAATCAGCATTTTTGACACCGCCTTTGACAATGTCGATGCCTCTAAATACTCCTGTCTCAGAGTAAATTGTCTTTCCTACAAATGCTCGTGGGAAAGCAGAATTATCTTTTATTTCAGCACCGAGACCTGGAGTTTCTCCTTTGTGGTCAAATGCTACACCGGCGATCGTTTTAAAGTCAGCCCTGAGAGCTACATTTCCCCAGATTTCATCCCAAAGACCATTACCGCGTACAGTGACGATGTAATATGTGCCTTCTGCGCCGCCATCATAAATGTAGAATGGAAGCTTTTGCTCACTTTCTGGCTTTTTGCGCTCTTTAGCCATGTCGATATCTTCAGCTACGACGCCTTCGATGATATCACCATTAGTATTGACAGCGTATTGCTGTATGCGCGAAGAGAAAATCTCTTCAACTTCTGTATCACTGAGTGATTCAACTGACTTGCCATCAGTTGCCTCAAATACAGATCCAACAGCTTTTAAAACTTCTTTGCGGTTGAAGTTTTTCTCATTGACATCGTGAATTGGCTTCAAGACAGTGTACATACCCGCAAGAAGAAGCGCCACGACAGATGTCATGATCAAAACAAAAACGATTGTATATCCTGTACTATGCATTAGCTGCTCGTTTTAGTCGTCTAGAAATATTTGCTTGTAATACGTAGTGATCGATAAGCGGTGCGAATACATTAAGGAAAAGGATTGCAAGCATCCAGCCTTCAGGGTAAGCCGGATTCATCACGCGGATGATCATACCGATCATACCAATCAAAAATCCATAGATGTATTTACCCGTATTTGTACTAGTCGCAGTCACAGGATCTGTTGCCATAAAGACCATAGCAAACAAGAAACTACCCATGAAAATCTGATAATGAGCAGGAACTTCCATAAACGGAGTTGCCTCCCAGCCATTCATAATTAATGCCATGAGGAAACCTCCCACCAGCATTGACAACATGATACGCCAGCTTGCGATACGCGTCACAAGCAACATAATGCCTCCTATAATGATAAGCGGCTTAGATGTTTCCCCAATAGAACCAGGAATCCAGCCCCAGAATATTTCACTGAATGTATAACCTGCAGATTCAACGCCATCCCAACCACTTTGGAATGCTAATGCGAGCGGTGTCGCTCCAGTGTAGCCATCGACCACTGCTTGTGTACCGCTTGCAGCAAACTGATCAAGCCCTAGCATACTAAACATTGGGTTAAAAACCCATTCATGCACAAACGTTTCGAACATTCCATAGGTCGATACACCTCCTTCTGAAGCTTGAGTCAAACCCGCTACCCAAGCTTCATCACCTGAGATTGTCGTTGGATATGCAAAGAATACAAAAACACGCGCTAAAAGTGCGATGTTGAGGATGTTCATTCCTGTTCCACCAAATGCCTCTTTACCAATGATGACAGCAAATAAGACTGCAAGTGCCAAAATCCATAGTGGAATGTCTGGTGGCATAATGAGTGGAATCAATGCACCCGTCACAAGGAATCCTTCTTCAATAGGGTGTCCTTTTTTGGCTGCATAGAAGAATTCTACACCGAGACCAACCACATGTGCGACCACAAAGATTGGGAGAAGTTGCACAAGACCATACGCGAGCTTCAAGTGAATACCTTGAAAATCAAAAATGTCTGTATACATCCCTAGAGCAGCAAAATGCTGATGACCAATGTTATACGTACCAAAAAGATAGCAAAGCTGCATTGCAATTACCACAAACACCATCTGGCGCTTGAGATCCATACCATCTCTGATTTGAACACCTGACTTTCCTGTTACAGAATTCGGTGCAAATAAAAACGTGTGAAATCCATCAAAAACCGTGTGCAAGAGAGGACTTTTCTTCTTGTCGGGTTCGATGCGTTCGAGAAACTTGATTATTTTTTTCATAGTGAGTATTGATCGCAGTCTAGCGCTCGATTCACGATTTAGCTTTGTTCGCGGACCATTTCAAGGCCCTCTTCCAAAATTTCTTGTACTGGTTGTTTAGAGACACAGGCAAACTCACAGAGTGCCATATCCTCTGGTAAGACTTCATATATACCTAGACCTTCCATCTGTTCAAAGTCTTTCATCAAGATCGCTTTGAGCAGATGCTGCGGATAGATATCCATAGGGAGCATACGCTCGTATTGACCAGTGACGACAAATGCACGACGTTCACCGTGTGTATTTGTTGTAGGCTCAAATTCAAAATTTGGGATCAAGAAGTTTGGATACGTCATACTTGTCGATGGTCGTGGAGTGACAGGCAGCAACCAACCAAACAATTCATGCGAGTTCCCTTCCTCTAAGACAGTGTATTGGTCTGTATAAAAACCAAGATATCCATTTGTGTCTGCCATTTTTCCTGACAAGACATCGCCTTCTACTAGACGATCCGCAGCAGCATCAAATTGATTTGCTGTAAATGAATCAATCTTAGCGCCTTGCATTGTGCGGTAGTAGCTCGGATCAGCAGCTTTTGGTCCAGTTACATTAAGTACTCGCTCAGGACGATAGACTTGCTCAGAAAATAATGTACCAATGGTAATGACACCTTGTACACCGACAGTCCAAACCGCTTCGCCTTTATTGATAGGCTTGATATTGTGGATTTGAACACCGACATTTCCAACAGGATGCTTCCCGTTGAAGTAATGCTTCTTGACACCAGTTGCATTGACAAATGCAGTACTTGGCTCAGCATTCTTGCGCGCATCGACACCAAGATGTACATCACCTTCTGTCAATCGAGCCAATACTTCAAGCCCTTTTGCAAAAGCAGCTTCGCGACCTTTGATGATGACAGACATATCAGGAGCCAGAGGAGCCGAATCAAACGTACTTACAAAAATATCGCGAGGTGTCGCCGTATGATCAGCCACAAGACCAAATGGACGTTGGATGATATTTGGCCATGCACCACTTTCGAGTAGGCGATTGACGATTTGCTCACGAGTAGCGACTGCTGCATCAAGCGCGTCAAACTGGCGGTAGCGCTGCTCCTTGTCAGCTAGTACCACAACTTGGTGTATCGCACGCTTCGGTCCACGAATGACTTCCACCACTTCACCACTTACTGGAGAGCAATACGCAATCTCTGGTCGCTTCTTATCAAAAAACAATTGATCACCAGCAGCGACTTCTTGCCCAACTTCGACCGTCAGTTTCGGTATCGGAGACATCCCCTTAAAGTCAATCGGCTGAACTGCAAATGTCTTTGGCTGAGCAGTTGATCGAGCAGAACCAGTCGCTTGACCAGCGATTTTGATATCATGCCCTTGCTTCAGATTGCGGACTTTTTTGCGCTCTGCATACTTCGCCACCTTAGGAGCTGCAATGTCTGATAAGCTCGGTATCAAACCAGACTCATCATCATCGCCGCCAAACTCGACAGCCGTCGAGCGCGAAAAACGATCACCAATAGCCAAAACAGCCACGATAAAAAAGAATAAAATCAAACCGGCAATACCATACGTAACTGTCGCATCATCGAGCGACTGCGCAAATGCCGAAGACGCGATCAGCAGCAATGCTGCTACGAGTCCGAGACGGTGTGTTTGTGTTCTCAAAACGTCTGAGTCTTGTGATGAACAAAGAAGCATACCAACAAAGCAATATGCCGCTTCTCAAAAATGGACACAAAGATACAGACCTCTTAACACTTCATTCCGACGAGTTTCAACTCTCTCTTTCGCTTTCTTTATTTAGCTTCATTCTAAATAAAATTCTGATTTGGGGCTGCCCGCTCCTCCTGTACCAGTCGTCGCGGTCGGGCTATGCGCAGTACGGTAACCTAGCCGCCTTCACTATCGCTTGGCGTCCGCTTCGCTCGGCTACGCCTCACTCGCGCTGCTTCCTATCCCTCAGCCAAAAATGCGGCTGAGAACAAATACAGATTAATCCTTTGCAATCATGATGCGACGCGTAGTAGACTTTTCTTGATCTATTAAACGCACGAAATATGTTCCAGAGTAAAGCGTCTGCGTATCAAAGTAAGCAATCGTCTGGCCTGGGTTGATCGTATTTGTATCTACCAGTTTACCAGATACATCATACAATTCTACAGTAAGTTCATTGCGTACGAGACCAAGTGCTTGCACAGCGACAAGATCACTAGCAGGATTCGGGAATACAGAAATATTCAAATGATTAAGTGCATCTTGATACGTCGTTGAGAGTGGCGTGTAGACTGTCGTCGCCTCATTTATTGAATTGACACTTCGGTTACTGGCTTGTCCATAAAACGTAGGACCCACTGCATATGGGTACGCAGAATTCCAGTTATCATCAACTGTGCAGAAATATGCATACGTACCAGCTGGATATTCAGGAGTCACACAAAAGCGACCATTGTGTACATCAAGTACATCGTCAGTTGAGCCGCCTACAAATTCGTAATCCTCTCTGAAGTACCCAATCGGATATGTGGCGTCTACTGCAGGGCCTGACGAAACAGCTGTACCGTCTGCGTGTGTATTACGTACTGTGATACTACGAGCTTGGTAGCCAGACTTTATACGCACGATCCCACCTGTACCATCATTATTTGCATAGCCATACGCTCCGTAGATTGGATAGCCATCGTAGGCAAATCCGATGAGTGGCGAGTGCTGACTTGCGTCGATTGCATATAGTCCGTCCGCATCATACAGATTACAAACAGTCGAGACAACATTGATGTCAAGTTTAAATGCTGATGGATTTTGATGATGGTGATAGTTGCCCATCGCTGGATGCCCTTTTGAGCAATCGAAGCCTGCCATCTCTGCAGGAATCGCATCTCGATTCCAGTCTTGTGTGACTGCCATGCCGCCTGGACAAGGCGGATTACCTGGACCACCGCAGAGTGCATTTGTCGTTGGATTCCAAGCGACGCCATCACGCCAGTCAAATAATGCGACACCATTTATAAAAATGCCAATGTTGCCTGGATTGGTCTCAATCGGTGTGCCTGTATTTGGCTGAGGGTCAAGTGGGATCTGAAAAATAGCGGATTGAGCTGAAGCTTGTGATGG
>JAHDHF010000002.1:0-1063 GCA_020631455.1 Saprospiraceae bacterium | reverse complement strand
GAATCGGCTGGATGCTTGGTGATAGCATAACGACCAAAGTCATTGAGCGTCGTATCGACTGGCAATGCGTTGTTAGCAAATTGACCTGTCGTAAAGAGTGGCTCGGCATGGCAGCTCGCACAATGTGTTTTGAATACTGCATACCCACGTACTTCTTGCTCGGTAAACTTATCTTCGCCGCGCTTGACCTTATCATACTTCGAATTGGCTGATACGAGTGTGAGCTGAAACTGCGAAAGCGCTTTTAAAATATGCTCTCCTGTCACAAGACTATCGCCAAATGCTGCGTGAAACCTATCGGGATATCGCTCTGCCTGCTGCAAGGCAATAGCGACTTGCTCGATTGTATTGTCCATCTCGCTGAAAGCATGTATTGGAGCAAGGGCTTGCATATCGAGATGATTGACGGCGCCATCCCACATGAAGTGCTTGCTCCAAGCGAGATTCATCAATGCAGGCGAATTGCGGATGCCTATGCGATCTTCGATACCATGACTTAGATCGTGATCGACATGTGTGAAGGCTGTAAACGACAGATGGCAGCTCGCGCACGAAATCGTGCTATCGCGTGACAAGATCGGATCATAAAAGAGCTGCCGACCGAGCTGAACGCCTGATTGTGTCAAGGGATTTTTATCAAAATCGTAGTGCGGCTCGGGCCATGATTCTGGAGTAACAAATGGTATTCGTTCTTGATCGACACTTGAAAATGCCGCAAGTAAAATGAAGCTAGCGATCGCCAACAAACCAAGAATCCTTTGCTTCATTGTACTGTGATCGATTGCTTGACTTGTTGTGACAATAAAACCGACGCTTCACTCGGCATCATGATCGAATGCTGTTCTCTCAAATCAATTGACTCTAAAAACTGCTTGATGTCAAAGGCAATATTTATGTCATCTCTTTGCGCTGGAAAACGGAGTGTCTGCATGCTCGCATATGGTGCCGCAAATCCGCCGAGGTGAAAATGGAATTGATTTTTTCGGGTAGGACAAATTGGGCTACTGCCTTCAAGTTTAAAATTAATGTAGCCGCTATTCCATGCCCAGTACATACCATTGGT
>JAHDHF010000078.1 GCA_020631455.1 Saprospiraceae bacterium | reverse complement strand
CTGAGAGGACAAGCGCTGCGAAGTGGTGCGAGTGCAACGAGCAGACGCCATAGGCGGCCGAGCGAATAGCGAGCCACGGAGCATAGCGACAGCAGCCGCATTTTTCTATTTTTTTTTAATAGAAAAATGCGGCTGCTGATGGCCCATAAAAATGAGTTGTTTATCTCAATTGGATATTTTCGATGTCAATTTCGGGATAAGTGCTTGGGGTAAGCCCGCACTGGAAGGTCGAATTGAGTTGTCGATAATCAATAGTAACTGGCAGACTGTCTATTTGAAAACTATTTGGTAGGTTAAGTGGAGAGAATTGGCCTGACGGAGTACTTACAATCCAGCTGCAACCATCAAGTGTAACTGGTCCTGTATCAAATACAAGAGCCTCAGATGTGCGGGTGCAAGTGCCTTCGACGTAAGTCATTTCGCCAAAACACTCTGCTGAGCAGGCATTATTGTAGGTGACGCCATCAGCTCCACAGACTGGCGTAAATTCAGATGTACAGACACAGTCGTTGTTATCGCAACTCGCCATTGTAAAAATGAGCGCAAATACAAAAAGACTCGGAAGGATATACTTCATGTGGTTTGTTTTTTTTAAATAACGTAGCAGCTTACAAAAATGATGCGCCTTCTTAATATTTTGTTACAGTAAATTCTGTGCGGCGATTGGCTTGGTGTTCTGTTTTATTGCAACGAACGCCATTTGAGCAGCGATTGGTGAGTCGAGTTTCGCCATAGCCTTTGGCGACAATGCGATATCGTTGTGTGCCGCGCGACACAATGTAATCTACAGCTGATCGAGCGCGTCGCTGAGAAAGATCCATATTGTAGGCATCGCTGCCTCGACTGTCAGTATGTGAGCCAAGCTCGATCTCAAGCGTCGGATTGTCGCGCATCAGCGTGACGATTTTGTCAAGCTCGAGTGCAGCATCAGCTCTTATGAAGTCTTTGTCCAAATCGTAATAGATATTCTCAATTTTGATGGCTTTGTTGAGTTGGATTTTATCTAGCTCGACAAGTACTTCTTGTGTGCCATCTGCTTTGTTGCGCAGCTGACCTCTGCGCGTAAAGTAATCTGGATATGAGGCTTTGACATTCCGCGCTCGGCTCGGCTCGATCATAAAGAGACCAGCTCCATCAGTTCGTTGGGTTGATCCATCCGCAAGTAGAAGTGTCGCATTGCCAAGCGGCTGCTTGCTTTGTTTGTCTATGACTCGAATTGTCGTCAGAGGCTGTTGTGCTTCTGTGGCTTCTTTTGATACGACGACGGGTTCTGGCTTAGGAGTCGGTGGCGGCGTATAGACGACTGGTGGCTCAATGATCTGCTTGGTTTCTTTGAGGACGATTCGCACATTGAGAGTTTCGTCATCCATAATGCCAATCGTGCTGACTGATGCTGAATCTGTGATGTAGCCATCGGCTTGTGCAATGACGCTGTATGTTTTATTTGCAGCCACTTCATCCGTGAATCTAGCTTGAGCGTCGAGTTGTTGGTCTCGCAGCTCGTAAGCAGCTTTGAGCGTGACACGTGCATCTTTGATCGGGCGATTTGCTTCATCGACGACGAGCCCGATGAGTTTTATCTCGTAGGCTTCGAAACTAAAAATATCGTCGAGTCCTGTCTCGCGATTGGATGCGAGATATCCAGTCTTTTGTCCTGGGAACACATAGATGCCCATATCGTCTTTAGAGCTGTTGTACGGAGCACCGAGATTGGTTGGTTCATCGTGAAAACCATCTTCGTGCATAGGAGCATAAAAGATGTCAAAGCCACCAAGTCCAGCAAGTCCACGCGAGGAGAAATACAAACCATCGTCTTCGCCCACAAAGGGAAAGACTTCGCTGCTTTGTGTGTTGATGAGTTCACCGAGGTTTTCGGGTCTGCCCCAATCATCCCCTTTGCGCTTGACCATCCAAATGTCTGTCTGTCCGTATCCGCCACCTTTATCAGTTGAGAAATACAAGACAGAGCCATCTTGATTGTATGCAGGATGCATAAAGTTGTAGTTTGGAGAGACAAATGGCAGCAGTCGTGCTTTGCCTGTCGAACCGTCTTTACTGAGTGAGGCTTCAAAGAGCTGCATTCTGAATTCGCCGCCTTTGCCAGCTTTAGAGCTGTTGCGTGTGAAGATGATTGACTTGCCATCAGGATGAATGGCGATTGGTCCCATGTTTTTTTGTGGGCTCGTGATTTTATTAAATGTCTTTTTCGGGTTTTCGAAGCGACCGCTCGCATTTTGCTTGGCGTAATACAAGCTCAAAAAATTTCGCCCCGTCCAACCAAAGCCGCCTTTTTTGCCAATCTTGCCTTGATCGCTCACGAAGATCAGACCATCATTAAATGGAACAGGCGAAAAATCATCACCATCAGAGTTGATGTCGAGCCGTTCCAGTCTCAAGCTGCGATGTCTTGGGTCGATCAGCCAGACATTATCACATGCCTCAGCCATATTTGCTCCTCTGTCATCATCTTCGACTTCAGAGTCGTATTTCAAAAACCATTCTTTAGCCTCTGAGTATTTGCCATTTGTCATCAATACTTGTCCGTAGTAAAACATCTGCTTGACATTAACACCAGGGCGACTCACGATTTCAGCATAGAGCGGCTCAGCCTTTTCAGTTTGAGCAGTACGGCGATACGATTGAGCCAGTTTCATCTTGGTCGGTATGTCACGACCATTGCCGTATTTTCCTTCTAGATACTCTTCGTAGATCGGAATAGCCTCGTAGTACTTGTAATCTTTGTACAGCTCATTTGCTTTTTTGAGCGCTTTTGATTGTCCAAATCCAATAGCGCTACAACTGCAAAGGAGTACGATGAGTAAACAAAATTGTCGGATCATGTGTATATTTTCTAAGCGGCAAGATGTGACACATTTATCAAATGCATCGTCACAAGGCATGATATTCGTAATATCGTGTTCGATTATTCACTAGACGAAGAAAAGCTTCTTGATGTTGCCTTCCTTCGTTTCTGTTTTTCTGTTCAAACTCTGTTTCACTCAATCAAAACTCTTATGAAACATATTCTCCTCTCACTTATTGGACTGCTTGCATTTTCAGCAGTCGGACTATCGCAGCTCAGCGAAGGCGCTCAATCAATGTCGCTCGGCAGCAAGAATGCTCTCGTACTTGAGCTTCCAAAAACTGATGCAAAAGACGTACTCAAGCAATGGAAAAGCTTTGCCAATGACCTTAAAGGCAGCAAAGCAAAGCGCATCGACAAGAAATCAGGCGAGCATTTAAATGACAACATCCTCATTAAAGAATTTGATATGGGGAACAATACAGTTGATATTTATTCGCGCGTGGTCGAGTCAGGCAATGGCTCGCGTCTTACGGTATGGTTTGACCTTGGAGCAGGATTTTTGTCATCAGCACAGCATCCAACTCAGTACAAAGCAGCTGAAAAAATGATGTATAAATTTGCATTGAGTGTCTCAAAAGAAATGGTCGAAGACCAACTCAAAGAGCAGAAGAAAATCTTGAAAGGTCAAGAAGGCGATTTCAAAAAACTTGTCAAAAACAAGAAAAAATACGAGGACGACATCGAAGACTACAAGAAAAAAATTGAAGAGCGCGAAAACGACATCAAGCAAAACCTAGAAGATCAAAGCAACAAAAAAGCTGAGATCCAAAAGCAACAATCAGTCGTCAAAGAAATCGAAAAGCGATTGAAAGATCTTGATTAAGATAAAAACGATTAAGCACGTTTTTTTTAGAAGTCGCATGAGCTACACGCTTGTGCGGCTTTTTTATTCCGTTGAGTATGGGCCATCCACTCCTCACGAGTTCGTCGCGGTCGCTATGTTTCGCAGCTCGCTACTCGCTCGGCCTCAGCCTTTTGCTGCGCAACGTCTGAGTCTGCCGCAAGCGGCACTGCTGCACAGCGCTTGTCCAGCAGCTGCACAGCGAGTACCTTGCCGCTATGAATTGGCTCTTGAGTGTATGGAACTATCGTTGCCCACGTTGTCGCGAGACAGGATTATTTATCAAGCCATTTGATATAGCTGATCCACTCAAGATGAAAAAAGGCTGCGAGTCATGTGGCCAAACATTTATGCCCGAGCCTGGATTTTATTGGGGAGCGATGTACGTCTCGTATGCAATTGCATCAGCGATCATGCTGCCTGTTGGTCTTGCAGCAGTCTTTGTGTTTGATATCTCAATGATGCAAATGTTGTTTTTATTACTTTTTATTTGCGCCATTACATTTTTTCCGATTATGCGTCTGTCGCGCTCCTTGTGGCTGCACACGAGCGTACGCTATCGACCGCCGAATAAATAATATTCGTTTTACCAGTACGACTTCATAATTTCTTTTGTCCAGTCTGGTTGTACAATTTTTCCTTTTGGCAAAAATTCAATCATTACAGGTTTTATGTCCAAGACAGGTGTTCCATCAATTGCGTCTAGACCTTTGACATAAATTATTCGTTCTTTTCGTTCTATTAAATTGACTGTTGTTAATCCAATAGTATTTGGTCTGTTTTTATGGCGCTGTGCAAAGGTGCCGAGCTTTGGTAGCTTTGTGTTATTTCTAGGATGCCGATGTTGCGCGATCGCTTTTTCTAGCGCCACTTGATCCATATAAAAAATAATTTCTAAATGAGAAAAATCTTCTATTCCTGCTAGAGACTCGGTTATTATTTCTGGAGTTAATTCAATCTCAGAAATAACTTCTCCCCAATTGTCATCTTCGATTTCCGTACGATTATTTTTTATAAACCCTATTGGCTGCATTTTTATTGTCATTTGTCAAATGTACAACGCCATTTGAGGATTGTACTAAGAAATGCACAACTGCGGACAAGCGCTGCGAAGTGGTGGCAAAGCCAGACGCGAACGAAGTGAAGCAGCCGAGCGAATAGCGAGCCACGGAGCATAGCGACCTTTATATTTTCTAGTGAGCATTCACTAGAAAATATAAAGGATGGCCTCTTCTAGAATTAATCTCCTTCTACAAAAAGTAGATCATTGATGTGGATGATCGTACTATTTAAATTATTCCACTCTCGTAGTTGCTGCTCGGTGATATTGTATCGCATACAAATATTAAAAACGGTGTCACCTCGTTGTACGATATGAGTTTGGCGAGTTGTTTCGTATACGTGATTTATGCTTGGGTGTTTAGGGTTTGGTTTTGCTGTGGGGCGATACGATATTGGTTGATATTCATGAGTTTTTCGAATGCGAATTTTTGGAGAATTTTTCCTTTCGATGTTTAATTGAATAATTTCGCCACGAGCAGGGAGCTGCCCTCGCTTTAATTTATTTAATTGCAATAAATACTCGAGTTGGATGCCATAGCTTTGGGCAATAACGTACATTGTTTCATCATTTTTTACAATGTGTGTTTCCGCTACTTTTGATATTTCTTTTTTTGGCTCTAAGAAAACATATTGAAACGTAATGAGCTGCTGCGACTCAGTCATATCATTGTATTGTCGAAGTTGAGCCTCAGATAAACCGGTGTTTTTAGAAATGTCAGCAAGTGTCATATTTGGAGCAGCAATGACCATTGCTACATTATTTTGATTATAAATGCCTGGACGATAATCACTCGGAAAAACATCATACGTTTTTCCTCGAGCAAAAAATACTTCAGGCTCTTGTATTTGGGCAAGCGATGTGTGGCTCGCTTGTTTTAAAATCGCAAGTCCTTTTTTATCGTATTGTGTTAGATTAAATTTATTGATAATATAATCAAGTTTATTGACATACGCTTTGTCCTCTGCATAGCCGGCAGCTTTTAGACCTTTTATCCAATTATAATAATCAGCAACATGCAGGTTGTATAAACTTTGGTAACGTTCTTTACTTAAAAACGCGATACGATCTTCAAAACATTCTTCAACAGAATTATAAATTCGAAATTGAGCAGAATACGGTTTTCCATTTTTGTCATAATCGACTTTGCGGTAGCAGTCACCGCTCCATACTGTCGCAGAGCCGCATTGCATTCCAAAGAAGTTATTTGCATTTGTGGCAAGTTCACTTTGGCCATAGTTGCTTTCGTGTACAGCTTGAGCTATCGTCACCGATGCTGGGATGCGATGCTCGACCATCATATCGATGGCAGGATCTGAAATAGAATGAATGAACCGTTCTTGCTCTACGCGCGAGCCAGCAAGAAGCGAAAGACAAAGACTAAAAAAAGCGAGAAAAAAAGCAGAACGAATCATATGGCTACATGTTTTTAGGCGTCTTGAGAATCTGAAGAATATTCTTCAGGATGAATGGTCAAGTCTGTGGGGAGTAGCGTCGATTCGAATAGCTTTGCTTATTTGTTGTCCTGATAAAACGTGTTTAATTGGGCAAATAGTATGTTAACACAAAAAAATATTGAAGAAGTGTAAGCAAATTTCAAGAAGTAGATTTGTGCAACAAATTCGACCTATACTATGAGCTACAATCTGCTACAAGGAAAGCGCGGAATTATTTTCGGAGCGCTAGATGAAAATTCAATCGCATGGCAAGTCGCTGAATGCTGCCACGAACAAGGAGCGCAACTTGTTTTGACCAATGCGCCTGTCGCACTTCGATTTGGAAAGATCCAAGAACTCGGCGAAAAGCTCGGTGCTGAAGTCATCCCTGCTGACGCGACCAAACTCGAAGACCTTGACAACCTTCTGCTCAAGAGTATGGAAATACTCGGCGGCAAGATTGATTTCATTCTACACAGTATCGGTATGTCAATCAATGTGCGCAAAAAGCGGGCATACACAGATCTCAATCACGACTGGTCGCTTAAGTCGATTGACATTTCTGCTTTGTCATTTCACAAAGTCTTGCAGCAGGCAATGAAACACGATGCAATTTCAGATGGCGGCAGCGTGCTTGCCTTGACCTACATCGCTGCGCAGCGTGTATTCCCTGGCTATAACGAAATGGCAGAATCAAAGGCTCTACTCGAAAGCATCGCCCGCAGCTTTGGCTATCATTATGCAGTCAAGAAAAATGTCCGCATCAATACGGTTTCTCAATCGCCGACACAGACGACCGCTGGCAGCGGCATCAAAGGCTTCTCAGACTTCTTTGATTATGCAGAAAAAATGTCACCATTAGGTAATGCTGACGCTCGGAGTTGTGCAGAATACTGCGTCACCTTATTTTCAGATTTGACACGTATGGTCACCATGCAAAATCTCTATCACGATGGCGGTTTTAGCAGCGTTGGGATGAATCCAGCAGTGATCGGACTCGAAGACGAATAATTATGAAACAAATTCTCCTTTTTGCCTTTGCTGCCTTGATAAGTATGCAGCTTTTTGCTCAAGCTACTGAAGCAACCCTTCTCGGCGTCTGGCATGATCCAAGCATTCCAGGTACATCTGCCTACAATAATGCGTACAACGAAGTCTGGGGCGTCGTCGTCGATGGCGTCGAGTACGGTATCATTGGCTCGACACAAGGCACACATTTCATTGATGTGAGTACAGATCCGAGCAATCCAACACTTGTCGCTTTCGTGCCAGGCAAAGCACAAGGGCTTAACCTTATACACAGAGATTTCCATGATCACGAAGGCTTTCTCTACGCGGTAGCTGACGAAGGGCCGAGCAGCTTGCAGATTATGGATTATTCGACATTGCCAGACTCGGTTACTGTTGTTTACGATTCTGATGATTTGATCGTGCGCTCGCACAATATCTTCATCGACGAAGCGACTTGCAAGATGTACTCTTGCGGTACAGCGCTCGGTGGTGGCGGTTATGCTGGTGTCGCTGTTTATGATATTAGTACACCGACAGCACCAAGCTTACTTGGCAGCTACAGCACGATCGATGGCGTCAGCGGCATTTATGTACACGACATCTACGTCAAAAACGACACGGCATACATGAACTGCGGCTCAGGCACAGGGCTTGTCGTCGTTGACTTCGCTCCGAGCTCGCCAGTTATCCTCGGCACAATGGATAGCTACGCGCAGCAGGGCTACAATCACTCTGGGTGGCTCGCCGATGATGGCCAAACCTACTACATGGCAGATGAGACACATGGCACACAAGTCAAGGTCGTCGATGCATCGGATTTTACTGATCTCCAAGTGACGGGCTTCTTTGACGAGGAGAGCGGACGCAGCAATTCGATCGTGCATAATCTAGTCGTCTCTTGCAATTATCTATACGCATCGTACTATTACGATGGTGTGCAAGTCTATGACATTAGCGATCCAGCTGCTCCAGTGCGCGTCGCATACTATGACACATATTCAGGAGCGGATATTAATTCTTATGAAGGCGCTTGGGGCGTATATCCATTTATGCCAAGTGGTAATATCCTTGTGTCTGATATGCAGTCTGGTCTCCACGTTATCCAAGGAGTGACGAACAGTTGCAATCCATCATTCACTCAGATTGAATCCTGCAACACAACCGTCATCAACACCAATCAAGCACCAAGCATTGAGGTCAGCCTTTTTCCGCAGCCAGCATCTACAGACTTGACATTGACTTGGTCAGGAGCTGCACAAGCACAGCTTGATCTTTTTGATTTGACAGGTCGTATGATTCAGTCGTACGGTACACGCACGAGCGGCGAGCAAATCGATGTCACAGCCTTGACACCAGGTGTTTACATGATCCGCATCACTCAAGGAGATGAAACGGCATTGCACAAAGTCTTGATTGATTGATTCAATTAAAATTATGGGCCATCAGCAGCCACATTTTTCTATTGAAAAATGTGGCTGCTGTCGCTATGCTTCGTGGCTCGCTCTTCGCTCGGCCGCCTGTGGCGTCCGCTCCCTACGGTCGCGCCACTTCGCAGCGCTTGTCCGAATTGCTCTTTTGATATACTTTTGTGGTATTGTTTTGGTGTTACTTGTTAGAAAGTCAATAACTGATGAAAAATATCTCTCTCAAACTTCAAGGCGACATACTAGAAGACACAGATTCTATCCTTGAGCAGCTCAAAACGAGTCGAAATCGATACATTAATGATGCGATAGAGTTTTATAATCGGTATCAGCGCCGCAAGCTCATCGCTGAGCAGCTGAAAGCCGAGTCAAAGCTTGTCAGCAAGGATTCAATGCGTATTCTCGAAGATTTTGAATTGCTTGAAGATGAAATTTAAGCAATTTGATATTGTACTTGCAGATCTCAATCCACGCTTTGGCACTGAGGCTGGCAAAACAAGACCAGTGTTGATTGTGCAAACCAATCTTTTAAATTCAGTACATCCCTCTACAATTGTTTGTCCCTTGACTACGAATATCAAAAAAGGAGCGACAATACTACGAGTCAATATTAGTGCAGATACGAGCAGTCTCAAAAAATCAAGTTCAGTCATGATCGATCAGCTACGAGCTATTGATAACAAACGACTCATTAAAAAGATAGGAGAGCTTCCAGTAGAATTACGGACAAGTGTTCAGGAAAATTTAAAAATCGTACTTGATCTGTAATTCAAGTTTGTGCATTAAAGCCTTGGCTGCGCACCACTTCGCAGCGCTTGTCCGAGAAAAAACAATAAAATGTGCTATCTCTCTTTTTCAAGTATTTGGTAGAGGATTTATCCGTAAATGTGTATTATTGCATAAGTCAATCTAACTAAAATTAAATGTCTTCAATAGATAAATATCGACATAAAATACTAGGATTTGTAAAATGTGATTCGGATTATGATTTTGTCTATGGTAATTCAACAAGAAAATTAGCAGTTTATAAACTCGAACAGAATATTCCAGATGACGAACGTGATTTTGACGGACTTATAAATGATATACTTGTTGGAGGCGGACGAGGAGAGGCGCCAGCTTTTAGAATTTCAAATCCTAGTGCTTTTAGATTTTTTACTGACGAAGAATTTGATGACTTTAATGAATATAGTGAATTGTTCAAATCATTCTGGTCGCCTAATCAATCTTTCCATCTCTGTAATGGTTTTTTAAAGTTAGGTTGGAATCCTTTAGAAAATATCGAGTTCTGGCTAGCTGAACAAGTGTGCAATCTTTTGATAGAACATGTTCCAGAATTCTCGCATAACCAACAGTTAAATTTAGAAAGTAAATTAGAATTTATTAAATAATTTATGAGACGACCTTAAGCCTTCCGCTGTCCGAAGCTTGTAGCTTCGGATGGTTATAATGAAGAATGAAACTTCACACAGCCCCACATCTTCTATTAAAGATTTAAAGATTTAAAGATTTAATTCAAAGAAGAAAACGCTTTTTCTAAATCAGCAATTAAATCATCAGAATCCTCGACACCGACACTTACGCGGATGAGCGAATCCGTCAAACCAATTTTCTGACGCTGCTCGCGCGGTAAACTGCCATGCGTCATTGTAGCAGGATGCCCGATTAGCGACTCCACGCCACCGAGCGATTCTGCTAGAGAAAAGAGCTTTGTATTTTTTAATACTTGGTGAGCCGATTCAGTTGTGTCGGTTTTAAAATCAAAGCTCACCATGCCGCCAAATCCACGCATTTGCTTCTTAGCGATGTCGTGCGACGGGTGCGATGGCAATCCCGGATAATACACATTGGCGACGGCAGGATGATTAAGCAGCCAAGCAGCAATTTGAGCCGCATTTTCACAAGCGCGCTGTACACGTAAGTGCAGTGTTTTAATACCGCGTAAAATCAAAAAACAATCCATCGGCCCAGGAATTGCGCCAGATGCATTTTGAATAAATCGCAGCCGATCAGCGAGTTCTTGATTCTTTGTGACGACTGCTCCTAAGATCGAATCGGAGTGTCCTCCAAGATATTTTGTAGCAGAATGCAGCACGAGATCTGCGCCGAGATCAAGCGGCGTCTGCAAGTACGGCGAAGCAAATGTATTATCGACACAAGTCATGATCGAGTGCTTGCGAGCGATGCCCGTGATCGCTTCGATGTCGATGATATTAAGCATCGGATTGGTTGGCGTCTCGATCCAGATGAGTTTGGTTTCGGGTTTGATCTGCGCTTCAAAGACTGCTGGATCGAGCATCGAGACAAAACGCGATGTGATGCCGAGCGGCTCAAAAATGCGCTTCATCAAGCGGAACGAACCGCCATACAAATCATCAGTCGAGAGAATTTCGTCGCCTGGTTTGAGGAGCTTGATGACAGCGTCGAGAGCAGCCAATCCACTCCCGAAGGCGATTGCTTGCGTTCCATTTTCGAGCGCGGCGAGATTGTTTTCGAGGACGGTACGCGTCGGGTTGCGAGCGCGAGCATACTCGTAGCCTTTATGATCGCCTGGAGCTGCTTGCACGTATGTCGTCGTCTGAAAAATCGGCGTCATGATCGCGCCAGTAGATGGATCTGGCTCGATACCAGCGTGGATCACCTTTGTATTAAACTTCATGACAAACCGTTTAGAAGAGCTAGAATATTAGGCAGAAAAATAATGCAGCCGATCACAGCAGCTCCAATAGCTGCAATCAATACCGCTCCGGCGGCGACATCTTTCGTCGCCTTGGCGAGCGGATGAATATCAGGCGAGGCGAGATCAGTCAAAAACTCGATCGCTGTATTGACGCCCTCAAGCGCAATGACGAGCACAATCGTCAAAACAATGAGACACCATTCGATCGAAGACAATTCAAAATAAAAACCAGCTGCTATGACAACTAACGCAGCAAATAAATGGATTCGCGCATTTCGTTGCGTCTTAAAAAGTGTGACGATGCCTTCGGCGGCATAGACAAAACCCCTAAAAAATTGGTTTAAGCGCATCGTCGAGAGGGCGAGGTTTGAGCTGATAGCGGCCGTAGATACCGAGGTGAGGCGAGCCAGATGTACCAACAGTCTCAAATGCTGTACACTCAAAATCGTCAGAATAGAAAATATGATCGAGCGGCAACTGCAAAATCGGCAAAGCGCTGCTCTGGAATGTCGGCGTAAAATCAAGCGGACTATTCTGCAAATCAGTCGAACTTAAAAATCCTTTGACCTCCGATGACCACGGCACAGTATTGTAATTGCCAAATGCAATCAGCGGCCCGTCAATTACGCTAACGTACGCAGCAAGCGAGTCAAAATGTTCTTTGACCTCCGAGTAAGCCGCCGTATTGACGATTGGTGTCATGTGGCTCAAGGCAAACTGCACAGAAAGCAAGCTCGAATCCACTTGGATCTTGCCAGTGAGATTCGGGATATCGTTAAACTCAAATGATCCCTTGCGCGTCAGCGGATATTTGCTAAACACAGCTGCACCAAACAAATCAATTCGTACATTGATATGATGATGCGGATATTGTGCGCTGAGGCTGTCGATCAAAAATTGTTTCCAACCAGGCGTCAATTCATGGAATGCGACAAGATCGGCATTAGCAGCTTTGACTCCTGCGATCAAGCCTTCGTAATCGCTTGTCTCGCTAAGATTAAACTGTGCGATGCTGATTGATGGTGCGTCATTGGCTGCCGCATACACAAAGCGTCCACTCCGCAGAAAGAAGCACAAAATGCCACAGCAGATAAAACTTATAAACGTCACCGTGCGCAATTTGAGAAACAAGCACAGCAGCCCAAGACCAAGAAACCCGAAGATCAACGGCACAGCATAATCAACTGACAAGCGCAGCATATACTGCTCAGGCGGAAAGATCACGAGCAGCGTCACCACTCCGATCACCAGCCCGACGAGTATCTCGTACGGCATCCGCGTTGTCATCCATTCTTTGATCACGATGCCCAAAGATACTTT
>JAHDHF010000077.1 GCA_020631455.1 Saprospiraceae bacterium | reverse complement strand
GACTTTTCATTGAGAAGCTGTGTGAATGTCGCTCCAATCGCACCGGTCTTTGTATTAAAAATTGCCTGCGTATAATCGAGCGGCCCATTCCAAAGCGCAGTGTCTTGTACTGGTTCTTCGAGCTCATCACTCAAGCCGCCAAGACCAAATACGGTAAACGTACGTTTATTATTCTTGCTCGGAAAAACAAGGTTGAAAGATAGGTCTTGAAAATTATTATCGACGCGCTCGCCAACGAGTCGAAAGCCGAGATCATTGAGAATGCCGAGCGTCGAGTATCGATAATTGACGAGATACGATGAGCGCCCTTTTTTGATTGGCCCTTCGGTCGCAAAATCGAGTCCGAGCATTCCTGCGCGGATTGTGTGTTCGCGTTTTTCGTTATTGCCCGGGCGAAAACGAATATCAAACACGCTCGACAAGGCATTTCCATATTCGGCTGCAAAGGCTCCTGTCGAAAAATCGCTTTGACCAAGCAAGCTCGCCGAGAAAATCGTAATTCCGCCTCCCGAAGAACCGACGCGAGCGAAGTGATTAGGATTGACGATATCAGCGCCTTCGACGCGCCACAAGACGCCTAGCGGAGAGTTGCCGCGTACGACGATGTCATTGTTATTGTCCTGTGAGGCTTGCACTCCAGCGAGTCCTTGTGCCATACGGCCAGGATCATTGACAGTAGCAGCGTAGCGCTGCGTTTCCTCTACCGAAAATGCTCGCGTGCTCACGACAGATAAGCTATTAAGCGGCGTTGAGCTTTTGCGATTGGCGTAGACTACGATTTCATCTTCGCTCGCATTGTAAGCTGCTTCGGCGAGTTGGATATTGAGTGTCGCGGTCTTGGCTGAGTTGAGCACGACTTCGTCATTGACATAATCGGCGTAGCCCAAGTAGCTGACGCGCACTGTGTGTCGCCCGAGCGGCAACATATTGATCGAAAACTTACCATCAACATCTGTCGTCGTGCCGCGCACTGGATCGACACTCTCGATCGTGACTGTGGCACCGATCACAGGCTGTAAAGTCGCTGCATCTGTGACTGTTCCCTTGATCGTTTGCTTGGGCTGCGCTATCGCCAAGCACGCCAAAAACATACAAACGCACACAAGTATACATTTCGCTTGATTCATATATACAAGGTACACTGTTGAAGCATTTTTGCGCAACTGAATGATGATTATGGGCATCCGCTGCTTCACTTCGCTCAGCAGCGGCGGGCTATGCGGCAGCTCGCTATTCGCTCGGCTGCTGCGCATCCGCTCCTTTCAGTCGCGCTGCCTACTATCCCTATGCCGAGATCGATACTGACACGTTCAGAAATTCTGTTTGCTCTATCTCAAAAGAATTTGACAAGCAGCCAGATTAATCCGAAAACAATCATAAAATAAAAGCCGAACTTTAAATATGCAATATTCGTATATCGCTCTCGTAATGGAGATTGCTTCATCTTCACTAAAGGTACAGATATTTTGGACAAGCGCTGTGAAGTGGTAGCCGCAGGCTAGACTCAGCTTTGCTGAGGCCGAGCGAACAGCGAGCCACGAAGCATAGCGACCGCAGCCAAAGGCTGCGGATGGCCCATTATTTTAATTCTAAAAATTAAAACCTAGGCTGGATTTAAGAAGATCTTTCCATTCAGCCATTCGTCTTCGAGTATTGCTGAGTTGCGTTTATAGAATTCGATAGCAGGTGTATTCCAGTCGAGGACTTGCCATTTCATGAGCACGCAATGTTGATCTCGTGCTTCTTTTAATACGCCATCAAATAATAGCTGCCCAATGCCTTGGCGCCGATGATCAAATGTGACGACAAAATCTTCGAGGTACATCATGCGGCCTTTCCAAGTAGAATATGTCAAATAGAATAATGCCATACCGACGATCGTATTCTCTTTTTCTGCTACTATAAACTGAAAATCGCCATTTTGAAAATCGCGGTGATAATCATCAAGACTGGCTGTGACTTGATCGGCTGCTCGCTCGTATTCGGCGAGTTCTTGTACGAGTTTATAAATAAAAGGGAGGTCAGAAGACCTCCCTTTTCTCAAATGTATTGACATTGACTAGCGTTTGATGGGTTTGCCTGCGCGGACTCCATCCACATAACGTATGACAAATGCACGTTTATTTCCAGTAGCGCGGACTTCTCTTAGTTGTTGGAGTGCTTCTTCTTTGGAATAATAGTCACCGATAAAGATGCGATAGAGATCATTGATTGGCTCTGAGTGTAAGCGGCCGAGATGCTCTACATTTTGGAATTTTGCATAATCAGGTGTCTTTAGGGCAGCGAGTTGGATCTTATACACTTCTCCTGAAGATGAACTGATTGTAGAGCTTGGGTATGAGCCCGTTGTCGTGACGGGACTGCTCGGTGTAGATGCAGAACTCGTATAGCCAGTGTAACCATCTACTGGAATTAAACCTGATTCAGTTTTGATAAATGGTTTTCCGTCGAGAAGAATCAAGTTCTTTTTTTCGGCTGCTGTCATGGACGAATATGCAACCGAACCACTTGTAGCGATCGTGCTGCTCGGGAGTTCTGTCTCTGTTGGAAGTGGTTGTGGTGTAGGCGCTACGTATGTCGGATCTGGTGTTGGGGCGGCTACTGGCTCAGGAGCAACGTAAACTGGTTCGGGGGTCGGAACAACTATACTCGGCTCTGGAACTCTAACAGGCGCTGGATCAACAACGACTGGTTCTGGTGTCGGGACGGATACTGGCTCAGGAGCAACGTAAACTGGTTCTGGGCTTGGTGGCGTCAGTTCTGGTAAGGCTACTGGCGGCGGATCAGCTACGACTACAGGATCGTACGTCGGATCAGGTATAGCTGCTGGGGCGGTGACGACTGGGTCAACTTCAACTACGGGTGGTGGTGCGATAGCTGTCATTGCTCGCTCGAGTGTGATGTCTTGCTCGATGACACTTCCAGCAGGCACACTTGCTGTATTGAGCTCGATTGGTTGAGGCAAGTATCCAACTTTGCCAGCCATGACTTGATATTTTTCTCCTGGCTTTACAGAAAACGAGTACACACCTTTTGGGAATGTCTTTTTCAAAACAGGTACATTACCCGCTTGTTTGACTTTAAATAAGGTTGCTTCAACATCTTTGATGGCTGCACCATTTGGATCGCGGACAAGACCAGTCAACACAATGTTGGGCGATGGCAGCTCAACGGAATAAATATCATCATCAGCAGTCGTCAATCGATCAACGCCAGCTCGATTGCTCGACATGTAGCCGTTGCCTTCTGCTCCCACATAAAAGTAATGGTCATCAGCAGAGCTGTTGATCGGTTGGCCTAGATGTTTGATATCAGACCAATTGTACGTTTCTCCTGCTGCTGTATACACGTCTAAGCCACCAATACTTGGATGCCCATTTGTGCTAAAGAAAAGTCGCTCCATGTCTGGCACATAATAAGGTGTCACTTCGTCGCCAGCTGTATTGATTGCATCTCCAGCGTTTACTGGTGCTCGGAATGATGCTTCAGGATCTCCTGCTTTGCGGTACGTGTACCAAATGTCCATGCCTCCTTTGCCGCCTTCACGGTTGCTCGAGAAATACAAATATTCAATTTCTTTTGAAACACCGACACTTGGATGTGTTTGTGTCGCATCGTCAGCATTGATAAAGTCAGGGAGACGACGAGACTTTGACCAATTGCCTTTTTCATTTCGGAATGTGTAGAATATCTGGCAGCGTGGCTCGCCTTCATCTGTAGTATTACATTGGGTGTAATAAAATCGTTGACCATCTTGCGAGATTGAGCCATTGCCAAAGTGCTTAAAACCGCTTGTGTGCAGATATTCGAGCTCTCGAGAAGGCAGCCACTTTCCCTCAGGAGCGGAGGTAGCGACGATGCGACTACGACTATCGACTCCTGTAGTCGAATAGTACAATGAGCCATCGACTGGCGAGGCTACTGCGGCATAATCTGTACCTGGTGTATTGATGACCACTCCTGCATTTTTGATAACTGCAGCAGAATAAGGCTCTTCAGTTGTCTTTTTGAGTAGATCACAGCCTTTGACTTGCTGATCGATTTCAGCGCTCACATCGTCATAGTCGCTGCCAGTATAATTATTGAGATATATAACGAAGGCCTTGCTCGCAGCTTCACAGTCTCCGCTTTGTTTGAGAGCTTGAGCATATTTTAGACCTGGTTTATCATACGTTCCATTATCGCCTTTTACATAGTCGTACATCTTGGCTGCATTGCGATAATCGCGAATCATCATGTATGTTTCAGCTGCCTTGTATGCGATGTCATTCTTTTTGCTCTTTTTTGCCACTGAGTGAGCACTTTCATAAAATGCTGCTGCATTTTCATAATCACCAATAGCTTCAGCAGCTTCTGCTTGAGCAAGGCGTTGTTTCCAAGAGGTTTGTGCAAAGAGGGCACTGAATCCGACAAAGGCTGTGAGGACACAGACACTAAATAATCGTAACATCATAATACTGAGGGTCTAAATGGAATCCACAAATTACGTCGAATCAAATCATCCAAAAAATGATGATTTTGGGCCCTCCTTACGGCATGGTTGCCGCGAGGTCGCTTTGCGCTGTGGCTCGCTATTCGCTCCCGATACATTGTGCTATCGGGACAGGTCGGCCGCTCCTACATCGCGCTTGCCTACGGCACTATTACGCTACATTTATCTAAGCACAAAAAACACTTGGCATAGGGATAGGAGCAGCGCCCGCAGGGCGGCTTTTTTATTTTCTATTAAAAATAGAAAATAAAAAAGCTAGGCTACCGTACTGCGGATAGCCCGCCGCCGAGCTCGCGAGGCGGATGCCCCATCAATCGGCACTACAATAATAAACGAAGTTTTTCGAGCATAAGCTGATGCTCGTGACTGGTTGTCTCGTTTAAATAGGCCTCAAATAGTGTAGCAGAATTATTTAAAAATTCTGATCGCTTATCATTATCCTCAAAAGCAATCGCAGGCAAGTGACATATCTCATAATACAATTGTAATTTTCGAGTTATTGATTCCTCATTCGTTTGTAGCATTTGCACAAGGGACTTATATATTATTTTAGGCTTATTGATATTTGAAAGTATATCATTGAGCATTTGCCCTTTAAAAATGAGATCATCATTTTTAATTTCGAGTGCATCCTGTAGGCCTTTTTCTATTTCTTTTTTTGCTTCAGCATATTTTTCTGTACGGTATAATATCTCACCGAGATCAAGCATCCGATTGACGAGTAAATATTTGCTTGATGTTTCGCCTTCTGCAAATGCACGATTATAAAATTCGATTGCTTTGACAAAGCTGCCTTGCATTTTATGAATATATCCGATATTGTACAGGGAAATAAAAATACTATCTGACTGACCAAGCTGCTTAGAAACATCATAATACTCTAGAAAATGTATTATCGCATTGTCAAGTTGCCCCGTCGAATAACAGACATTTCCTTTGTAGCTTACTGCTAGTGAAATGCCTCGTTTGTCACCAAGCTCGATGGCGATTGTATGCTGTTCATTAAATGCTTTTTGCGCTTTTTCTATTTTATTTAAATGCCAATAAGCCAGACCTGTATTACCGAGCGCTCTCATAATTCGCCGCTTGTTGCCGAGTATTTTATCGAGCTTTAAATTCTTTTGAAAATCATCTAAGGCTGCTTGATGCTCCCCTTGCTCGAGATGAATAATCCCAAGTAATTTATATCCTTGAGATTCGCCGTACTTGTTTTTTATGCGTTGGCAGATATTGATTTGCTGCTCTGCATATTCTTGAGCTTGTTTATATTCTCCTAAATTAATAAGCGCTTCTGCCACTTGACCAAGCGAGCGAGAGCCTCCAGCTTCATCATTATTATCTTGATATCGTTTTAATGCTTTTTCGGAGTATACAAGAGCTTGTTGGTATTCCCCTTTCTGCAAATACAACCATCCAAGTGTATTAAAGCCACGCGTCAGTGTAGATGTATAATTATGCTGCTTGGCTTCTTCTATTGCTTTTACAATTGCTTGCTCTGCTTCTTCCCAATTTCCAAAATGCTCAAGCGATGTGCCGAGATTGAGAAGTGTTATCGCGTATTTATCTTGATGCAGTCCTTCGGGTATATTCTGCTCAAAATTTTGAAGTATTGTTTTATAATGCTGAATTGCTCTTGGAATCTGATAGTCTGCTTTTGCTTTTTCAGCAGCTTTATCAAAATAAGTATTAGATGTCGTGTATTGTTCTGAAGATTGAAAGTGTCGCGCTATTTGTCCATAATGCTGATCAATATTCGTTTCATAAAAATCAATTAAATCTGTGGCGATTTGCGCATGTGTTGTTTTCAAAAGACTTGTTAACTGCAAATTATACAAGGCTTCTTGCATGTGGTCATGCTTAAATGAGTACAAACCATCAAGTGCTTCTTCAAGAATATCTGAATCTATTCCTTTCTGTATAAATTGATTTATTTTATCAGAATTGATGTCGAGTGTTTTATTAATTGATCTTTGAACAACTGACAGTACACTCGGGTGAAATTCTCTACCAAATACTGCAGCTGTTTTTATTAACTCTTTTGTCTCATTTTCAAAAGCATCAATTTGCGCAATAAACATACTATCCAAGTCCGTACTCAATACAACATCGGGATGATTCAGCTGCCATACTCCATCACGCAAAACAATGTCACCGCTTTGCACCTCGTATTTTATCATCTGATTAATAAAAAACGGGTTGCCTAGACTTGCTTGATGAAGTCGAGCAACAAACTCTGAATCAGCATTTCCTTTTAGTAAAAACTCAACAAGTTCTTTTGTTTCCTCTTGATCAAGGGGCGGAAGCTCAAGCGACAACTCAGGAGAAAAAGATTGAATAAATGATTTTGACTCTGCATCTGATCTCGACGAAACGACGATACCAAGAGCATATTGAAAGGCTGTTTTTTGAATTGATTCCAGTACTTCTTTCGATCCTCGATCAAAAGAATGAATATCAATGCAATTAATTAAAAATGGTGCTTTATATGATATACAAAATAAACTATTTAAGACTGCATTTACAGTGAGTTCGTATCGAGACTGTGGGTCTATTTCTTGCCATTCATCCCGATATTCATAAAGATCAAATATACCGCCGAGTACTCGCTCAAGAGATCCGAAAAAACTTACATCACGATTGATAACGCGATCTTTCCAGTTAGCAATTGCTTTTTGTAACAAGCGAGTTTTACTATACTTTTTTTGATCTTCGTAAAACCCAAGTTGCTGAGATAATAATCTTATAAATGGCTGAAATGGTCGTTGCAAAATAGCATCAGCTGGTGCAAACGAGATGTTTAACCGCGACTGCACCTCCTGCATAAATTCATTAATCAATGCAGACTTACCCATGCCTGCATCAGAATATACATGTGCAAAAGAAGGTGGTGAATTAGGTTGAATTTGCTCAACCCAATTGTGAAGTTTTGCTTTTTCCTTTGCGCGTCCTACAAATTTTTCAGCACTTCGTGTCGCTTGGTTCGGTCTACCTTTATATGTAAACGTTTTTATCGCACGTCCTATTCCTTTGTAATAAAACTCGCCTTCTTGCTCATATTGGTGAGCTGACAAATCAGCGACTTCTTCGCTTACTCGTATCTCACCCCATTGAGCTGAGGCCATTAGTCGAGCTGCTAGATTAACCATTTTTCCTACTGCTGCGTATTGACAGCGTTCAGCACCTCCGATTATACCAGTAAATGCGCGTCCAAACGTAATTCCAAACCGAACTTGAAAAGCATTATTTGACGATTGTACGATTGCTTCTTTTACTGCCGTAGCAAACTCAATACTTCGCTCAGCATTATCCTCATAAGAAATCGGCATCCCAAAAAAGCAAAGGGCTACACCGCCTTTATCACCAAATTCTATTTCTTTAAAGTAGCCACCAAACTGAATAGTAAATCGAAGAATAATATCAGCTAATTCATCTAGCTGCTCCTTCTTTTGTGCTCCAGTAAATGAAATAAATACAGAAGCAACTTGCCTAAACTCTCCATCAATCTGATAGCTAATCACTGAGTCAGGCAAAAAGCGCTCTAGTATTTCTTTCTGTGTTTCTAATGTGCGAACAGGTAGCTTTATGTCTCTCGAAACATCTAGTTGCTTTAACGAGAAGATTGAGTCATTTAAAGCTTGAACATCAATTCGTTTTTCTTCAATTAAATCAACACTAGAATGGTGTAGAGTGATTTTATCAATAGAACCCAGACTTTCTGCTTCGACAGCTCGAGCTATTGCATCGCCCTTAAAATAAAACGAGTGATTTTGATGTCCGACTATCCCCCAATCTAGATCTCCATATGCTACACCAACCCGAATACCAAGTTGCAATTCAACCCCATTTATCTCCTGTAACCCCAGTTCAGTAAACATCGATTGGATATCAGCTGCTGTGCGTATTGCATTAATTGATTGCCATTGGAGTTTTTGATTTGAAGCAGGAAAAATTCCAGTTATCGCATCGCCTGCAAAAAGCGGAATAAATCCACCTCGTTTGTAAATCAATGAGACGATCGGCTCAAATATTTCATTAAGCACTTGGCTCAAACGCTCTGCCCCACGTTCTGCATCAGCCATTATAGCTTCTGTCAATGGCGTAAACCCTTTAATATCTGCATATAAAACAAACGCTTTAAGTTGACCTTCAAAGCGATCAGCGTCATACTGAGACTGAATAAAATGCGGTATGAGATTACGAATAGGTGGCGACATTAAAAATCTTATCCTGTACGACCGGTGAGCCGACGCCAAATATAAATCGGCAAAAGCGGAGCCTGCTTCAATGCCACTCGAATATCTTCAAGAATATTGAGTGTAGGTACATAAAACACCGCTACATGTACAAATAAAAGCGGCCATAAATTAGGGTGGCGCCACAAAAGCAACATCAATGTACCAGTAGGTAGCCAGCCTTCATAAGCAGAATTGAGAAAATACCAGAGGTGGCGAGTACGCTGATGACGAGGCCACATGGGCATACGCCATACATTAAATCGAAAAAAAGCAACAACTAGAAAAACAACATACAACAGTGCAATGTGCCGTACACCGCCACAAAGTGTAAACAAAAAGAATCCTAGCAGAACAATTTCACTTGGCAATAAGATTCGATTCACTAAATATGTAGATCTAAGCGGGCCAAAGCGCAAAACAAAAGTAGATGCACCTGCTTTAGCATCTGCTTTTCTATCTTCTATTTGGTGTAGTATAATATTACGCCAGCCTTTTATAAATAAAATAATTGACAAGACGACCATGAGCAGCAGGCCATTTTTTATGCGTATCGGCTGAATAGAGAAAAACGTTGCTATCGTAATTACTATAGGTAAAACATGTCCATAAGCTGTATCAGCAAAATTGCCAATCACTCCCCTTGACTTCAACCTAAAAGGAGGAAAACTATATAGAATAAAAAGTATAAGTAAAAAAACAATCAAACCGAATGTATACCAGTAAAAAGGAAGCTTGAGCCAGGGCAGCAGACTCATACAAAGCAACACAAAGCACAAAACAACTTTTACTGAAATCGAAAGATCGCCAATCACGTTTGCTTTTTTACTCAATCGGTCATCGATCACATCTGCCGCATCATTAGAGAAATAGCCAAAACTCGCCGTACCTATCACACTCAATGCAAACCAACCTAAAGTTTTGACGGCAGCGAATACATCATTGGGATTCATCCAAAGCATCGCATATACAGAAAAGAAAATAGGCGGCACAATGTGATTCCACCATGTAGTCACACGCAACAGCTTAAATATGTATTTGATGATCTGGCTCACTTTTCTACTCCCTCAAAATACACCAATTTGAGCTGCATATGTGAGTAGGGGCAGCCCTGAGTATGCTCAGCATACTCAGGTCGGGCTATTCGGCAGCTCGCTACTCGCTCGGCTGCTCCGCATCCGCCCTACGGGCGCTGCCTACTATCCCTCTGCCAAACGCAACTCATAAAAAAGCACTTAAGTCTTCTAGACTTATTGGTGCAACATCATAAGATTCATGTCTCAACAAACGAGCAGACGTTGGCAGTTGGTTCGATTTAAAATCGAAATCATCAAAAAATGAATCTTGAACTTCATAAACTGAAACACAGTCTGCAGGGGTTGAGTCTTGTATTGTATAGTGCAAAAAAGAATCACTCTTCTTTTTAAGACCCATAATTGCTGCGACTCTATCGTCCTTTGAATGATTAGGTGCTGAGCGATGTATTAAGCATGGATCATAAATAACACACTGACCCACTTCCATTTTTAATTCGACAAATGAATCAAATGGAACATCTTGAATATCACGGCAAGAAAATGGAATATTTGAACCTCGTAATTTTCTAACAGCGTGGCTGCCAGGCAAAACAAATAAGGCTCCATTTTCTTTTGACACATGCTGTAGCGGACACCAAAAAGCAAGCGATCGGGATTGGCGTTCATCTACAATATTCCAATCCTGATGGATGCGCATCGCAGTATCTGGACCAGGCGTCTTTGAGATAAATCCAGCAGCGACGGGCGTATATCCGGGAGCAAAGTTTCCAAGCGTAGATGAAAACAACTCTACGATTTTGTCTTTCGGATCTTTTTCTTTATTGACAATAGAGACTTGAAATAGATTTACATCAACTTCTTGTGTATTATTATATAGCTCAACTAACGACTCAACAATACTCGATGCAACTAAATCAATTATGACAAACCCATTAATATTAAGAATTTCATTTACTCCGCTATTTTCAATGTACTGATACATATAAAACTTCATTAGAAAACTTAAACACAAGATAGGACAAGCGCTGCGAAGTGGTGGGGATAGCCAGACGCGACAAAGGAGCGGCCGAGCGAATAGCGAGCCACGCAGCATAGCGACCGCGCTGAATGAACCCTGAATTCTGAAGGGGGAATGAAGCGGGATGGCCCATACTATAGTATATTCTGTTTTGTATAAGTTTTCAGTATTTTTGGTATTCTATTGATCTTTTAATTATTATGGAGAAACCACATAATACTCCAGAGGCTGTCCAAACGTACTATGATGAGTGGACTCCACGATATATAGACTCTTTTGGTGATGTTTTTCAGGCACTACAAACGAAAAATCCGCGTGATTTTTTTAGGTATGTGGGTGAGCAAATCAACCTATCATCTGGCATGAATGTACTTGACGCTGGTGCAGGAATCGGCGGGCCGGCTATTCACCTCGCCTCCTTGTATGATGTCAATATTGAGGCGCTTACGATTTCTGAAAATCAAGTTGCTCTTGGATATAAGAAAATAGCTCAAGCTAGCAATCTGCTTGGTCATATCAATATGCGAAAAGGTGATTTTCATAAATTGACTGACTATTATGATGACAACACATTTGATGCTGTTGTTTTTTTTGAAAGCTTAGTACACAGTCATGATCCTGCTATAGTCATCGATGAGGTGAGACGAGTGCTCAAGCCTCATGGAACACTTTATATAAAAGATTTATTTAAAGGGCCTGACAATCCAAATGATCCAAAATTTGTGACTTTTGCCCAAGACGCTACCAATGAGCAATTTTGCTTGCATATCAGACCAATGGGCGAAATAATCGATACGGTAACTCGTGCTGGTTTTAGGGTTACGCATTTACGTACTCCTGTTGTCGATCAAGATTTTGACAAAGGAAATGAGTTTACCGCTCGACATTTAATGAAATTACGAATGGATCAAAGTGGTCCATGGAGAGATGAAGGTTTTATTTTCTTGCATTGGATGGAAATCCTATCGACATTACATTATTAAGGTATGATTGATCTATTGCACAATACGTCTCTCAACAGGGATTTAGTAAAAGAAGGGTTTTGTCAATTTAAAAACGATAGTTTCTTAAATGACTCATTTTATAGTGACTTAGAATCTTTAGTAAGCGATATAAAAATAATAGAAGATCAATTGCAGCCTGTCGGTTATTATCTTTCTATAATGCACGGAGATCCGAGCTTACGCAACAAAATTAATCAGCTTGTATTGAAATACATAGATCCGATGGTTGATTCTATGTTTACAGAGGCATCAGTTCTTACTTCTAGCATTATCATAAAACCTGCTCATACAGGCCGATTCACGACTCATATGAATTGGTCTTGTACTGAGCGTCTCGATCACTCTGCATTTACACTTTGGATACCACTCAACGATACTACTTCAGCGAATGGAACATTAAAAATTTTTCCTCGTACTCATACGTTTTTTAATGCTCCTGTACCCGTTAATGTACATAATCAATACTTTGCTGAGTTTACGGATTATATTAACACCCACGATCAGTACAAACCCATTGATGTCAAAAAAGGTGAGGTCCTTTGTTTTGACGAACGAATTGTACATGGATCAGATATAAATAATACTGCGACTCCTCGGGTTGTACTTCAAGTTGTAGTTACGCACAAGCCAAAAGAGACGTGTTTTTTCTTTACAAAAGAAAACAGTATCGAATCTTATGAAATCAATAGAGAATATTTTATAAATCACGGTGTCCTTGATGCATTAATGGGCTTTAAAAATACAAGATGTATATCTGAAAACGAACTACCTATAATGAGTATAACAAAGGAAGAGTTTATACATAAACTTTCTTTAGCTCATCAACAATAGTGGCTGTTGATAAACTCTAGGTGGATTTGCACTTCTTTTTGAGGTTTCGTATCT
>JAHDHF010000076.1 GCA_020631455.1 Saprospiraceae bacterium | reverse complement strand
AGCGGTCGCTACCCCGACTACTCAGGGTTGTGCTACGTAGCTCGCTGTTCGCTCGGCCGCTCATTTTATTCGCGTCTGCTGCGCACCACTTCGCAGCGCTTGTCCAAAGCTGTAGTTTTTTAAACTCTTTGTAAACTCATGCCGCCCTAGCATTAACTTGTTATGTTTGTAAAACTTAAAAGCGAGTAAGACGAAGCTACCTTTACTTGTATTTTGATTCTCGATTTGTATAGTTTAAATTATATCAACTTATTATTATGAAAATTAAACCTGAAGAATTATTCGAAACAATAATTAAGTATCCAGAGAAAGGTCATTTGAGAGGAGTTAATGTAGGTATGACGCTTGATGATGTTTATGTTAGTGAAGGTCGTCGGGGCGAAACAGGAAATGATGGGTCTGATCCAGTTAGAATATACGAATACAACCCTTTGGATCATCAGACATTTCATGTTTACTATCATTATGATCAAAAAAGCAAGGTGATAAATGAGATGAGGCTTGTTCATCATCTCTATGTTTTTCCAACGTTTAGAACTCTTAATATAGAAGAAGAGTTCTTCTCGTATTTATTTACAAATGGGCTTGAAGACATCACTTCTACCTTAACTAAAACGGTTGATTTATTTGTACTTTACTTTACTAACAAATATGGAAACCCTAAGAAGAGTATAGAAGAAGAAGGTACTGTTTATGAAAAAAGGCAATACTCTTGGAATGACCCAAGTTGTATGGTTCAAATCATTCTAACATATTATTTTTATGATGATACAGATGCTAAAGATGAGATACGAAAAGTCCTGCAATTTGAAATGTATCCACTCGATGAATGAGTAACACAATTCTCGTCCCTTTTTACTAAAATACTTTAAATACATGAAAAAAAATATTGCATTCTTTTTGTTTTGTATTTCTATAAATGTAGCCCTAGTAGCTCAATTTTCTGTGGATTCTCTTACACAGGAATTGACTCAATTATGCAATACGACAAAAGTGCCAGGCTTTGCAGTTGCAATTGTAAATACTGAAGGAGTTGTATATCAAAACGCATTTGGCTATTCCGATATTCAATTGCAATCACCGTATCAAACAACAACCATTCAAAATATAGGCTCTACATCCAAGACATTTATTGGAGTTGCGATCATGAAAGCTGTCGAGCAAGGAAAGCTGTCACTTGATACACCTATTAATGATATTTTACCATTTAAAGTAATCCATCCGAAGTATCCAAATACGCCAATTACTGTTAAACATTTAGCAACACATACTTCTGGCATTCATGATACAAATCGCTTTTTCACGACAGATTATATAGCCGAGGCAGTCACTAGAAAAAATCTAAAAGGTGCGGGTGTAATTAATCGCATTCACTTTAAGAAAATGTCGAAGAATAAAAAGATTCTACTCGGAGAATATCTCAAAGAATATCTTTCAGAAGATGGTGTTTATTACAAGAAAAAGAATTTTAAAGCTAAGCCAGGTACAACATATAATTATACAAATGCTGGAGCAGGACTTGGAGCTTATGTCCTTGAAGTAGCTACTGGACAATCATTTGAAGAGTACACACAAGAGCACATTTTTGATCCACTTAATATGACAGAAACTGGCTGGCACTTCGGAGATGTTGATATGAATAAACATGCAACATTATATACCCCAAAGAAGGTTACTGTTGTACCGCGCTATTCATTAAACACGTATCCTGATGGCGGCCTTTTGACAAATATCGAAGACCTCAGTCGATATGCTATCGAAATTTTAAAAAGCCGATCTACCGATGGGAATATCGTCACTCAAGAAAGTGCAACAATAATGTCTGCAAATTATATCACTGAAGTGAGTAACGCTGATGAAAACCAAGGCTATGGTATTTTTTGGGATGTAGCTAAAAGTGGAGCGTTTGGGCATAGTGGAAGTGATCCTGGAGCCAATTCATTTTTATATCTGTTTCCAGAAGAGAATATCGGTATTCTTTTTATTGTCAATATGAGTCTGGATGACAACAAAAAAACTATACCTATTTTTCAAGAATTGTGGCGAGTGCTCAGGCAGTATTCAAAAACTATATCTAAAGAAAAGAAATAATTCGTTTCTTACAATTTTATAAAAGAACGTCTCAATGTCTTTATTCTCTTGTGAAATACCTGTCCGCTGGGCAGACTGTGATATGAATCGCCATGTGCGGCACTCGGCGTATTATGATTATGGCGCGCATGCACGCATCCGATATTTCGCTGAGCATGGATTTACTGCAGCAAAAATGGCTGCTCTACATATCGGGCCGATTATTTTCAAGGAGGAGTGTTCTTTTATTAAAGAATTAAAACTCGAAGATGTCGTTACAATAAATGTCCTCAAAGGTGAGACTCGAGCAGATGGCTCGAGATGGATTATTCATCACGAAATTTTTAATAGTAATCAAGAGAAATGTGCTCACATCACTCTGCATGGAGCGTGGATAGATTTAAATAAACGCCGCTTGACAATTCCTTCGGAAGAAATGGCTGCTATGATGAATGCACTTGCTGTTGGAGAAGCATTTAGTTACAAGAAAAAGTCATAAAAAAATATTGGCAAAGGGATAGGAGCAGCGCGAGTGAGCGAAGCGAATGATGCGGCTTATTCTTTATTGTTTTTTAATAAAAAAATAAAGAATAAGCTAGGTTACCGTACTGCGGATAGCCCGGTGCAGCTTTGCTGCACGCCCCAAATCACAATGAATCTAATTCTGCTTCGCTTGTTGTTTAGGCGGTGATTTTTTGCGCCAGATTAAATCAAGTAAAAATGCAGTGATACTCCAAATTGGCATCAGGAAAACGTATAAAAAAATGATTAAAAATGAATATCCGTGAAAGCGGCTTGCATGCTGACCAATAAGTGTATCGATCATGCCTTCAGCAAATAAATAACTACTCAAAGTAATAGCAGGAAAAAATAGTGAGCCTAGCGCAACGGGGAGAGAAAAGCAGCCGGTCGGATTTGTTTTTCGGTAGCGTCGTATGAGAAAAATATGGAGTCCAATAAGAAGAAATCCAATAAAATACATGAATCCACTTGCATGAATGGAAGCTGCAATTTTACCTATTTGTGAAATATTATTTTGGGTTCGTATTGTAATGACTTCTAAGGGCAATTTTTGAAAATGCCAAATGGCAATTGAATCAAGCGTCCCTTCGTCTGGAGCTCCTAAATTTGTCGTAATTGGAATTGAAGATTCCGTATTTTTTATATGGCATTCGAGGCCGCCAAATGATTTCCAATATCGAGCAGGAGTCAATGAATATTTGAATACATCTTGACGAACGAGTTCGCTCAGATCAGTCCATTTTGTGGCTGTATATTCTACTCGTATTGTATGCTTGCCAGCGCGAATAGGTACATCTAAATATACGCAGTCGTCAATACGATAATGCTGCAATGATGTTGAGTCAGACCAAGATATTTTAATAGTAGTAAAGTCGTCATGACTTGTATTGTACGTAAAATATTTGCCGAGTGAATCAAGTTGCTGATAATTTAAATCGCCAAGCCAATTTGTTTCTATATGTTTATCATTGAGATAGGCTGCAAAGTCGCCATCATATTGTAGTGCTAAAAAGAGCAAGGGAATTGTTGTTGCATTTTCAGGAACTAAAATATCGTATTCTGCTTGAATAAATGCAGTCTCAAATGCATCATCAATTTCAATAAAAAGGCGTTCGTACAGAACATCAATATCACGACTTGCAATAGCAGTAGCAGCTTCTGTGCCTTGCATCAGTGGTGATGCCATATTTGCAAACGCAATGCATGGCAGCAAAAACATGATACTGATAAGAAGATGTTTCATTGCTTCAATTGTACAGTATATTAAGGACTTGTCTTACTCAAATATCAATTTCGATACTCGAATTTTGCGCTTTTTTTCACTAGCTAATAAAATAGACTTAGCACTTATTTGTTGAGCATCACGGATATTTAAGAGTACATCATAGTCGCCAGTATTGAGCAAACTTTCTCGAACGGCTAATCCCTTCGAACTAATGCGATAAGCATAAATTGTTGTTTCTAAATCGACAACATCATTGTAAATGAGATCTAGTCCGCTTCGAGTTGTCGCTAGAAAAAAACTACTGTATCTGGCGTCATCATTTTGACTGTTTTGTCGCTTGCGTAAAACAGTAGACCAATGAGTTTTACCATTTGGATGAATGCTGAGAAGTATAACATCATTGACATAAAAATCAACGTGACGATTATCTGCGATCGTTGGCGCATTAATTCCAGCTCGTCCAGGCCGATTATCATAGCGTGTAACTACTCGATATTCTTCTATTGGTAAAATAAGACCGCCGTCTTTTCTGAGCACAGGTTTTCTGACTTTGACGTTGGTTAGTCCGCCTTTACTTTTTCGTTGACCAGCTTCTGAGATGACTTCCTCTGGAAATTTAGTAAACACAGCGGTATGTCCTGCTGGATGTTCAGGGTCAATTGATAAATAGAACGTGCCTACAGCCAAATCATATCGCTTTTCTACATATAAACCTCCTGCAATCAGTCGTTTATTCTGTTCGTCAAAAGCAAAATAACTATCGTAGTATAAATTGGTTTTGAATGGTATCGAAATATCTTGTTCTCTATCTTGGATTGGATCGTAGTGATAAATACTAAATCGAGCATTTTTTCGATTGACTCGTCGATTGTTTTTGATTTCGACAATGAAAATATGTCCTTCGTCAGTGACGAGTAGCTGCTCTACGTCGCGTCTATAATCGAGGTTGGCTGGACGAATTGTTCTATTGAATCGAGTTTCCATTGCATTTAAGTCAAAGGCAATGACTTCGACATCTCTATTACTCCTAGGGTCAAAAAATAAGATTGTTTGTTCGTTTTCGGAGACTTGATATAAGAGCGTCTGATTAAAGATCAATTTTGGATAAATGAAGACAGTCGCAGAATCGATTAGCTCTAATGCTCCATTATATGAATGAGCTTTTAAGTGAAGACGTCCTTTTTTTCGATACGTATAAAATGCTACAAAATGATCGCGCTTATTAATGACTGTAACGAGATCTGCTTTTTTATCTTCGAGTTCAAGCTGCTGATTTTTGATAACTGGCTTCAAATCAGAGTCAAATGTTTGGAAAAACATTTCATCTTGTTGATCACGTACAAGAACAGTTGTCCCCGAAAATTCACCAGCTATTGAATAGGCTTCATCAATGCGGGCATTGATTTCGGGTGAAGTAATGAGTTTTTGAGCGGATAGAACATTGACGACTAGAAAAACAAAACAACTCAATATGAGGAATGATCGATTCATATACTGTTCAATATAGCAGCTTTCGTGCCTTTTGTAAATGCCTTGTGTTTTTGATCATTGTATTAAGACTCTCTATGTGTGACGTCTCCTACATCTCGTAGGTTAATTGAAAGCGAAGATTGGTTATCTATACTTAGATGCAATTGCCCAGTAGTTGTGACGTGTTGAAGAAAACCAGAAATTCGATCATTATTTGATTGCGTAACAAAAACACGCGTAGAAGTGTTGAGGAGCGCATTGTACGATTGAATGACGGCATCAAGTCGGTTTGCTTTTATTGCTAGATAGCGATGTTCTAGGGTTCGGGAGAGTTGAGCAAATACTTCATCTACAGAAATATCGACACCTTCCTTGAGCAAAGACGTAGCAGCTTCTACATCAGAGCTCCAATTGAGCTGGCGTACGTTGAGCCCAATTCCACAAATAGCAAACTTGAGCTTTTGCTTACCGATTCCATTTTGAAATAAAATACCAGAGATTTTCTGTCCTTTAATTAAGACGTCATTTGGCCAGCGGCATTCACACTCGATATTATGTAAAGCCAGTACATCAGCGATTGCTACTGTTGCCATCACGTTGAGCAGCCATTGCTCAGTTGCTGCAAGAAATGTCGGACGCAAGATGAAGCTCACCAACAGGTTTTGCTTGGCAGAACTCTGCCAAAAGCGATCATGTCGACCACGTCCAAGAGTTTGATACCCTGCCGTAATGGCAGTACCTTCAACTGGCGTTCTTTTTGCAATTTCTTCAATAGCTAATGCATTAGTAGAAGTACATGTGTCATGATGATGACGAACTTGACCAACAAAAAGTGTGTTTACTTCAGACATATCATTAAGCTTTATACTCATCTTGAGTACTCCTCTTTCAAATTAACAACATACAATTGACATCACAGACGACGATTTCTACTGTCCAAAACGATATTGAGCAACTCAATCATCATATCATCGAAGCACTCGAAGATGGTAAAGCCAAGCAAATAGTGAAGCTTGATCTCACTAAGCTTGAGGATTCTCCGGCACGTTATTTTATTATTTGCCATGCTGATTCGACTACTGCAGTCAATGCTTTAGCTGATAATATCATCAAAGACGTCGAAGAAAAAACAGGTGATCGCCCAAGTCATGTCGAAGGCAGAGGGAATGCCACATGGGTCCTTGTCGATTACTTTGATACTGTCATCCATATCTTTTATCGTACCACTCGAGAATATTATAAACTTGAGACGCTTTGGGGTGATGCTGAGATTTCTCAGCACGGAGAAGAATAAGCATTACTTGAACACAACCTACTTTTTGAAGTAGCTTACACCATATATATGTCAAACGAAGAAAAGAAAGAACCAAAAAAATCTGGCAGGCCGAAAATCAGTTATTACTGGATTTATGCGCTTATTGCTGTTGTCTTGCTTGGATTCAACTTGATCAACCTCGATCCGCGAGTCAAAGAAGTTGCTCCAAATGAGTTCTATCAGATGGTAAAAGAAAATGACATTGAGAAAATCAAAGTCATTAATGAGAAGTACGCCAATA
The DNA here is from genome assembly GCA_020631455.1 of Saprospiraceae bacterium. GTDB lineage: Bacteria > Bacteroidota > Bacteroidia > Chitinophagales > Saprospiraceae > JAHDHF01. Next base: position 5,918 of record JAHDHF010000076.1, on the reverse strand, counting down.
TCTACATTAAGTCTTCTCTTATTAGTACTGATTCAGCAGCGTTCAAGAAGAAATATGAAAAAGTCGGCAAAAGTCCTTTATTCAAAAGCGTGAATAAAGGTCCGCACTATCAAATTGAGATAGGCGAAGTCAAAGTCTTTAATGACAACCTTGCGACTTTACAAAAAGATATTCCATTTGAGCAGCGCTTAGCTCCCGAGTACGAGACACGCACCAATTGGATTGGGCCGCTGATTAATATAGGCTTGCCATTATTGATTCTCGTTGGCCTAATGGTCTTTTTGATGCGCCGAATGGGAAATGCTGCTGGCGGCCCTGGTGGACAAATCTTCAATATCGGTAAATCAAAGGCAACACTCTTTGATCAGAATACCAAAGTCAATGTCACGTTTAAAGACGTTGCAGGGCTTGACGAAGCCAAAGAAGAAGTCATGGAAGTCGTTGACTTCCTCAAAAATCCTTCGAAGTACACAAATCTCGGAGGAAAGATTCCGAAGGGAGTACTTCTCGTCGGATCACCTGGTACAGGTAAAACACTGCTTGCCAAAGCCGTAGCAGGCGAGGCAGCTGTTCCGTTTTTCAGTATGTCAGGATCAGATTTCGTAGAGATGTTTGTCGGAGTAGGAGCGTCGCGTGTGCGAGATCTCTTCAAGCAAGCTCGCGAAAAAGCGCCTTGTATCATTTTCATTGATGAAATTGATGCAATTGGCCGCGCACGTGGCAAAGGCAATATGAGTGGCGGAAATGATGAGCGCGAGAACACGCTCAATCAGCTTCTCGTCGAGATGGATGGCTTTAGCACAGACAAAGGCGTCATCATCATGGCAGCTTCAAACAGACCTGATGTTCTTGACTCCGCCTTACTTCGTCCAGGTCGTTTCGATCGGCAGATCGGTATCGACAAGCCAGATCTCGCAGGACGCGAAGCCATCTTCAAAGTTCACCTCCGCAATATCAAGATTAGTCCAAAGATCAGCGCCAAAACTCTTGCTGAGCAGACGCCAGGATTTGCAGGAGCCGAAATCGCCAATGTCTGCAACGAAGCAGCACTCATCGCTGCACGTCGCAATAAGCGCGAAGTCGAAATGGATGACTTCCAGTACGCACTCGATCGTGTGATCGGCGGACTCGAAAAGAAAAATAAAATCATCGCACCGCGCGAGAAAAAAACCATTGCCTATCACGAAGCCGGTCACGCCATTTGTGGTTGGTTTCTAGAGCATGCGTCGCCGCTCGTCAAAGTGACGATCGTGCCTCGCGGCATTGGGACACTTGGCTACGCACAATATCTGCCCAAAGACGAGTACATCACCACGACAGAGCAATTGCTTGATCGGATGTGCATGACACTTGGTGGTCGAGCAGCCGAGCGCATCATTTTTGACAAGATCAGTACAGGTGCCCAGAGCGATCTCGACCAAGTCACCAAGATGGGCTACAGCATGATCGCCGTATTTGGGATGAATGAAAAAGTCGGAAACGTCTCCTTCTACGACATGCAAAATCAAAATCAATTTGCGAAGCCGTACTCGGATGATACAGCAAGATTGATCGATACAGAAGTGCGCAAACTCATCGACACGCAGTACGATCGAGCCATAGCATTGCTCAAAGAGAAAGAAGACCTCCTACACAAACTCGCCAACGAGCTTCTCAATACAGAGGTGCTTCTCCGCGAAGATGTCGAGCGTATACTTGGCCGCCGTCCAGCAGATAAGATCCTTGAGCTCAAAGCAAAAGAAGAAGAGCAAGAAGATCAACCTTCTACAGAAGACGACTCACAAGACGTCGCAAACTCATAATTCAGTAATGTTAATTATGGGCCATCAGCAGCCCCGATTCTCCTAGAGAATCGGGGCTGCTGTCGCTATGCTCCGTGGCTCGCTGTTCGCTCGGCCGCTTCCTGCTACGCAGTCGCGTCTGGCTATCGCCACCACTTCCCATCGCTTGTCCGACATTTGCCTTGGAATTTTTTATAAGCAGTTGTCATCCCGTGCTTGACACGGGATCCCACAAACTATGTGTTCAACAAGTTTAGAGTGAAGTAGTAGTGTGGGGGATAGCGGATCAAGTCCGCTATGACAATGATTCTCGGCTGAGGGATAGAAGGTGTTGTTCGAACTCCGAGTGACTGAAAGGAACTCGGAGAGAGTGCCGTATAGCCCGACCGCGAGCAGAGCGAGTGGGCAGCCCCACATCAATCGTATATTTGAGGTGATGCGGTTTTGTCTAGTTTTTCTTGTGTGTTGTTTTGGGTTGATCGGCTGCAAGTCATCGCAAGTGGAGCAGCGCGTCGCCTATCGGGGTAAGCTTGAAGACTTTAGCGGCGTACAGATGATGAATATGCGCCAAGAACAAGGCTGGTGGATTATTACGGCACGCATCAATGGAGTCGGCGGCGAGTTTTTGTTTGATACAGGCGCAATGACAGCTGTGACACAAGAATTTGCTACGAAAGCCAACCTGAATGCAATTGATACACGTGATGTACAGACGCCTTCTGGCACACGACAGATTCGCTACACACAATTGGAGCGATTGCAGATTGGTCAGCTTGAGTATACAGGTCTTGATGCCTTGATTTTAGATACAGATGAAAGCGGCTTGACCTGCTTGTGGCTCGAAGTAGATGGTATTTTTGGGATCAATGCCATCCAGCACACGATGTGGTTTATGGATTATCATTTTGAAGATGCTAAAAATGTCCTCGGTGCAAAGTCCTATGATCTACGTCGCGAAATGCAAGACTCCAATCGTGAGCTGCCAATCTATTTTGATAAAAAAAATAGATTGATGACGCGACTCACAATAGAAGGTCAGGAGCAAGAATTGATGTTTGATACAGGAAGCAATGGCGGCATTCAGATTCGATCTCTAGGAAGAGAACATTCACTTCCGACTTTAAAAGGTTATGGCGTGGTGCAGCGTGATGTCACTGGAATTACGATTGATACAGTTTTGATTTCTAAATCAGAAAATGTCCAGCCTCCGACTGGCGAGATGAAAAAAATGCCGCTTCTACTTGTACAAAACGAGTCGATGCAGCCGACTTTGGGGACGGGCTTTTTTGATCGAACCTTATGGTTTCTCGATATTCAAGGCGGTTATTTCTCATTTTTTGAGACGAAGTTTGGCCTCGATCTAGCCCTAGGCGCGTCGATTGATTGCGACGATGAGTCGTGCTACATCAGCTTTATCGTAGAGGGCAGTGCTGCCCATGACGCTGGTCTCGGCATAGGTGACCGCATCTTGACACTCAATGGAGTTTCGATCAATCCGCCTTCTGAAGCTCGGGCTTGTGAGCTGCGTCAAGCAATATCCGAGAAGCGAATCCCTAGCGTGACGATGGATGTGATGCGCGGTTCAGATCGTCGATCATTAACGATCCAAAAACGTCCCTTGTTTAATTGATGCAGCTATCTTCGAGCATGCACTTATTTGATGCTGGTGATGATGTTTCGATGACGTATGCAGAGGTTGTATTGCCGCTCGCATTGCCGCAATATTATACGTATTGGGTGCCGCCAGAGCTGCTTGAGCAAGTACAGGTCGGTGTCAGAGTAGAAGTGCAATTTGGCAAATCGAAGCGCTATGCTGCACTGGTGCGTCGCCTGCACCAAGACAAGCCAGTTGGCTTCCGCCCAAAGGCAATTGCTGGCGTGTTGGATGATGGTCCGATCATCACCGAGCTACAATACAAGCATTGGGAGTGGATCTCAAATTATTATTGCTGCACGATGGGCGAAGTCATGGCAGCAGCTTTGCCTGCAGGTTTTAAATTGATGGGCGAGACGAGATTACGACTGTTGCCCGATGCTGAGTTTGAACATGCTACGCTCGATCAAAATGAATTTATGGTCGTCGAAGCGCTGACGCATCATAAAGAGATTGCCATTTCGGATCTCAGAAAAATTCTTAATGCGCAATCGGTCTATCAAGTCATCCAGTCATTGATGCAGCAGCGCATCGCGACGATCACAGAAGAGCTGCAACCTCAGTACAAACCCAAAATGGAAATGCGCGTCCGCTGGGGCGAGGGTTTTGATGATTCAATTGATTGTATTTCTCAATTATTGGATGCTCTCCCAAAAAATGCTCAAAAGCAAGCGACAGCGATTATGACGCTTGTACAATTGCATAAAGAGTCAAGCAATGAAGTCACCAAAAAAGCATTATTAAATAGAAGTGGCGTGTCGAGTGCAATTGTATCTGCACTTGCCAAAAAAGGTATTTTTCAATTATACGAAACGCAAATTAGTCGCCTCGAATCGTATGATAATCCGCTTGATGATTTTAAAGAAATGAGTGCTGCTCAGCTGCAAGCAATGAGCGAAATTGAAAATGCGTTTCAAGAAAAAGATGTTGCTTTATTGCATGGGGTAACGGGCAGCGGTAAAACTCGAATTTATATTGAATATATTCGGCGTGTTATTGCAACTGGCAAACAAGTTCTTTTTTTATTGCCTGAAATTGCCTTGACGACGCAGATTGTCGCTCGACTGCAAAAAGTATTTGGCGATGAGATTTTAACCTATCATTCAAAATTAAATAGCCAAGAGCGGGTCGAGACTTGGTATGAAGTAGCTGCTGGTAAATCTGTTGTCCTCTGTGCGCGGAGTGGATTGTTTCTACCATTCAAAAATCTTGGTTTAATTATTATTGACGAATCGCATGATCCGTCTTACAAGCAACACAGTCCTGCGCCACGATATAATGCACGAGATGCTGCCTTAATGCTCGCACGCTTTACAAGTGCAAAAACAATTCTAGGCACAGCGACACCGTCCATCGAAAGTTATTTTAATGCAAAAGAAAAACGCTACGCATATATTTCGTTAGCTGAGCGATATGGCGGCTTACAAATGCCCGAAATACAAATAGTCGACAATAAACTCGAAATGAAACTCAAAAAAATGGAGTCGCATTTTACGAGTGTTTTAATCGAGCAGATGGCTGCGACTATTGAGCGTGGCGAGCAGATTATTTTATTTCAAAACCGTCGAGGCTATGCGCCACGTATGCGCTGTAATACCTGCGGCTGGACTGCTGAATGCAAAAATTGTGATATTACACTCACGTATCACATGCGCGACAAAAATATGCGCTGTCATTGTTGCGGCTACCAAGAGCGGCAGCCGCAGGCATGCCCCGCTTGTCAGAGTACGGCACTCGTGACAGTCGGATTTGGTACAGAAAAAATAGAAGACGAACTCAAGCAAATACTTCCAGAAGCGCGCGTCGCTCGAATGGATCTAGATACAGTCTCGCGCAAGCATGCACACACAGAATTACTCCATTCATTTGAGCAAAAAGAAATTGATATTCTTGTCGGGACGCAAATGGTCACCAAAGGACTTGATTTTGATAATGTCGGATTGGTAGGCGTATTGAGCGCAGATAATTTATTGTACTATCCCGATTTTCGTGCTACAGAGCGCGCATTTCAACTCATGACTCAAGTAGCAGGTCGTGCTGGCAGAAAGCACAGGCAAGGAAAAGTTATTATTCAAACATTCCGAACTGAGCATCCCGTTTTAGCAGAAGTGTTAAATGGTGATTATTCTTCATTTTTTAATAGAGAATTGCACGAGCGTGGCAGCGTCGAGTATCCGCCTTATGTACGACTTATACAAATACAAGTCAAGCATAAAAATGTACAAAAAGCAGCTCAAGCGGCGCAATGGTTTGCTAAAGATCTTCAAGCACAATGGGGGAAACGAGTTTACATGCCAGTTCCTTCGCCAGTAGCGCGTGTACGGAGTTATTTTCAATTTGATATTTTAATTAAAATAGAAAAAAAGCCGCAACTCATCCGAGATATTAAAGCGCATATTTCTCAATTGCATGATCGCTTGACCCAACATGCAGACGGCATGTCAGGCGTACGCGTCAGTGTTGATGTTGATCCGTATTAATTT
>JAHDHF010000247.1 GCA_020631455.1 Saprospiraceae bacterium | reverse complement strand
ATACTTAGTAAACAAGTAATGAACTGTTTCATCTCGTCTTTGTTAGTGCATCACGATTAGCTTCTGAGCTTGCAGGTGAATGCCAGGGCATTTGGGTGCTAGCAGATACATTCCTGAATGTAGATCACGTAAATCAATTTGATGCAAGTCCGCAAGTTCACCAAGAAGAACAGCTTATTGTCGGTTGGATTGGGTAGCACTAGACGAAGTACAGAAATCAGAAACAAGGATAAGAATGCCCACTAAATTTTCGACTTATTGGATAATTTCTTCGCCAATTTCGACCAGTCTTTGGGGTTATACCGCTTTTCTGACATTCCTGATTGAAGCAAGAGCTTCTTAAGAGAGCCTAAAGTTATCTTTGACAAGTCTTGGTAGGTAAGAATTCCAGCGCCGTGTAGTATTTGTTGAATTTTTATCCCAATGCCTTTGATCTTTGTAAGATCATCTCTTTCATATCTTGATGATCGTGTTACAGCTACTTTTGAATCAAGTTCATCTAAACTGTTCAGCAGCTTCTTCCCTTTTTCATTTTTCGTCCGAGAATAGGAATTTGCACCAGCTTTGCTTTGCTTGACTCTTGTTCTATTTCGTTGGGAGCCAATTCTGCGTTTGGCAGTCGTTACTGAATTGTGCTTTGAGGGCAATTTTGACTTTTTCCGATTTGACAATCTCACCTTTTTCAGCTCTGTCTCACCTTTACTGACGATGATTGGCTTTTCTTTTCTGACTTCAACAGCCAAATCCCGGATTGTCTCAGCTGGTATTTCCTTAATCACTTCAATTTCCCTTACAATCTCGACGGGCACTTCCTTCACAACTTCTTTAGTACCCATAGACTCCAAATGACTCAGTCGATAATGCCGACTAAATGCCTCTTGCCGCATCGAAAAGAAATCGGACAATTTTATCACCAGAGACTTGCTTATATTCCTTCTATAATTTAATACATCACTTAGCAATTGACTCGAAATCTGTATCTTTTTGGCAAATTCCTTTTGTGTGTATCCTGCGTTGTCCAAAAGTGATTTCAATAGCTGCACGGGATCAAGATCTTGCGACTGCCTATTTCGTACTCTACGATCATAATCTTCAATCAATACCTCCAGCAGCTCCAACTCATCCTGATCTTTTTTGTATTCTGTCTCGAATAGAGCTTCGTAAATTTTGCAATACTTATTGTATTGCTTTAGTGTCTTGATCTTTTTATAAGTCATATTGATGTTCTAAGCAAACTGATCAATTTTGCAGGGATCTTTGATTCGATCATACTCTTTATGCGTACCAGCAAATCTCACATATAATACCACCTTGCTTTTTCCAAACTTGTAACCGCAGATGAGTCTATACTTGTTCCCTCCAATATCGAAAATCACTCGATTAAAAGGCTTACCGGCGCAAGTAACGATGTCAGAAGTCCTGAAAGATTTTGCTATGTCGCTGGGAATTCGCCAATCACAATACTTTAGCTGATGCCTGAAATCATTGAAGGCTTTGGACATTATGACATTCTTTGAGTATAGACTTTCCACATTGGCCCACTTGAAAATTTTCACCTCCATTATAAATATACTCTAATTTGACCAACAACGCAAAATGCGTATTTCTTTCTTGTACAACAGTCTATCAGCTCGCTGCACACAACTAATATTCAGCAATATACATATTTCCGCCACTAAAAGACTGAGTTCCGATCTCGATGTCATCGAATGAGTAAGCGTGATGGATACCTGATACAGACAGCGATGTTAAGAACCAGCACGGCAATACAGCCAAAACACAATTCATAATACACCATCAACAATAAACAGAAAAAGGCTTTGATCATTTTTAATTGGTCAGATATCTTTGATCCTTTTTTGGAGCCCAGCGGATTGACTCGTGGCAGCAGTCCACGAGCTATCCATTACAATGATGGCACTCTCCAGCGGCTTCGCTGCTGCACTTCATCTGTCTCTCCTCCCGTCGAGCCAGCTGCAGCACAGCGACTCAGGCGCTGTATAGCACCATCATTTCCATTTCT
>JAHDHF010000075.1 GCA_020631455.1 Saprospiraceae bacterium | reverse complement strand
CCGAGCGAACCCCGACTACTCAGGGTTGCAGCGAGCCACGAAGCATAGCGACCTTGTATTTTTTTTCTAGTGAATATTCACTAGAAAAAAAATACAAGGATGGCCCATTAAAATAGTGTCTGAAAAATATTAATCTTGTTTTGGTGGCTGATCTTTTGGCGGTCGCGGTTTGCGATTTCTGTTTTTATTTGGACGTCGTTTTTTATTCCGAGTTTGCTGATCTGATTTTTCGCTTTTAGGTTTATGATTTGGATCAGTCGGGTGAGCTGGTTTTGCTCCTTCAGCTGCTTTTTTTGTATTCGGTTTTTTTCTCCGATTTGATTTTGGCTTTCGTTGCTCGTTTGGTTTTGCAGATGCTTGACCTTGCTTTTTGTCGCCTGATTTTTTCTTTGCTCCAGTATTACGTTTTGACTGTGGCTTTCGACGTTTAGTTCTCCGTTTTTTCTTGAGCGGATCGAGCTCAATAAATCCAGTCAGCTCATCAGAATCGTAGCCAACTTCTGCGATTTCTTCCTCTTGCAATTCTGCGATGAGTTCTGGTGTGAGCAATTTTTCGGGCAGCTGGTCTTGCCGATTCATAAAAATGATTTCTTTGACTCGCTCGACAGGAAGACTGTAGTGTTTGCCAACTTCATTTTTGTAAGCATAAATCATTGTGCCTTCAAAAACATTCTGCTTGAGCAAAAATGCTTTGCCTGCTTGTGTACGCAATGATCTATAGCCTTTTTTGGGGAAGTGCTTGAGCGCTTTGATATATGTCTCGAGCTCGTAGTTAAGGCAGCATTTGAGGCGGCCGCATTGTCCGACGAGTTTTTCGCTATTGAGCGAGAGCCCTTGATAGCGTGCTGATACTTGCGTTGTTTTTTTGAATGAATTGAGCCAAGTGCTACAACACAGCTCTCGACCACAAGTGCCTATGCCTCCAATCATTCCAGCTTCAACACGCTCTTTGACTTGCCGTAGCTCGACTCGCATATTAAATTCTTGACTGTAAGTCTTAAGAAGTTCTCTAAAATCAACATGCTGCTCAGCGATGTAATAAAAGGTGACGCGCTTGAGGTCTGCATGAGCCTCGACAAGTGAGATCTTCATGTTGAGTTTGTGCTGCCGAGCGATGACGCGTGCACGGCGAAGAAGATCTTGCTCAGAATTACGTGCTTTTTTGAGTTTATCGGTGTCAGCTTCATTTGCTATGCGTACAACAGCTGGTAATTTTGCATCCAGCGGCACTCGCCGCTTTTTCATTTGGAGCTTAACAAGCTCGCCAGTCAGTGAAACCTTGCCGACAGTATATCCGCCGCGATCATTTTCGACGACAACGAGGTCATCTTTTGAGCAATGGATATAATGCTTGATGTAATAGAAATCTTTTCTGACGCCATTCTTGAATGAAATCTCGGCAACTCGAAATGAGTCAACGCCCGGAATTTCAATATCCGAAAGCCAATCATACGTGTTCATCTTGTTGCAGCCGCCAGTCGAGCAGCCACCATTACTTTGGCAGCCAGCTGGCGAAGAACAAGATCCAGTGCCACAAGAGCTACAGCCCATATCGTATAGTTGATGTCGACAGTGAGCGATCTGCGATCGTTTGACGACGAGTTTTTAATAATCGGTTGAGTTCGAGACTTGCATGTGTCATCTGCAAACGAGCGTTTGCATTACGCGCGACACCAAGCAACATATCCTCAAACAAATGAGCAATCTCCAGTCCTTGACTTGCATCGATGACAGAAGACAATTTGAGTGCACTCGCTTTGACTTGACCTCGCAGTCTGACTGCATCAGGACCGACAGATTGAGCAAGCAGCAATTCTCGCACAAAGGAAAGCCCAAATTTGAAAAATTGCTTTTTGTCTTCGCGAGAACGCGAGGCGATTTCGTCACCAAATGCAATCATCTCAGAAGGATCTCCGATGTATGCAAGGCGAAACCATTGAACCATCAACTGAGGTAATTCAGCTGTGTCAGATTGCATCAACTTGCGAGCAGCTTGAATATCACCACCTGCGAGGAGAGCGATCGTCTGAGCGTCATCATCTGCTATTGCATGGCGTTCTCGGAGGTAAGAAATGATCGCTTCATCTTTGAGCGGCGGCACATTGATATCTTGGCAGCGAGAGGTAATCGTAGTCAAGAGTCGATCCTTTTGTTCGGTAACGAGGATGAAGATTGTTCCTTCTGGCGGCTCTTCAATGAGTTTGAGTAAGCGGTTTCCATCTTTGCCGAGATACTCAGCAAGCCAGAGAACTAGAACCTTATGCTTGCTTTGAAATGACTTTAAGCTAATGCGGCGAACAATGTCTAAGCATTCGTCTTTTGAGATGTTGACCTGCTTATTTTTTGAATCAAGTGAGTCAAACCACTCTTCAGATGACAGATACGAATCAGCCAAAACCAAGTCGCGCCATTGATTCAGGAATGAAGATGAGGTCGAAGGCTTTTTGTCTTTGCTAACAGTTGGAAAGCTGAAGTGTAAATCTGGATGAGCCAAAGATTTGGACATCAAACAAGCTTGGCATTGCTCACAAGGAGCAGCAACTTCACCAGTGCATAGAATCATACGTGCAGTATGCAGAGCGATCGGTAGGAGGCCGCCCTTTGCACCGCTCACGAGGAGGGCGTGCGGCGTACGTCCCGATGCAATGATCGTTTGCAAACGCGATGTAAGCGCGTCTTGGCCGTATGGATTTAGTTGATGCATAAGCAATTCACCGAGACGGTGACAGCAGCATCATGACTTGTTGATCTGTTCCAAAATGACTTCATCAATGGGTGATACAGCAGAGCTGTATACATCTATGAGTTGGCCAGAAGGATCAATGAGATACTTTTGGAAATTCCATTTTACTTCACTCGACTTGACTCCGTTAAGAGATTTGTTAGTAAGCCATTTGTACAGTGGATGTGCATGATCACCAGTAATAGTCTGTTTTGCAGACATCAAAAATGATACATTGTATCGGCTGCAAGCAAATTGATGAATTTCATCATTTGTACCTGGCTCTTGACCTCCAAATTCGTTTGATGGTACTGCGAGTATGACCAATCGATCACCCATCGCTTCGTGCAGCTCTTGGAGCTGCTCGTATTGACGTGTGTAGCCGCATTCAGATGCGACATTGACGATTAGTATATGTTTTTCACGATAGTCGTTGAGATTGATCGGCGTTCCGTCAATTCCATCGAGTGTGTATGTATAAATCAACGTCATGTGTGCTTGACACTTGTCTTGTTCGCAAATTACTCATACTATCGCAAATCATCGTGTATTTACAAACAAATACACGTCATTTGTGTTTGAGCGAGTAAATTAATCCGACTATGCGAGTAGCAGCCTATAGAAAAGCGCACTTTAATGCAGCCCACCGCCTTCATAATCCTAAATGGAGTGAAGAAAAGAATAAAGAGATGTTTGGGCTCTGCAATAATGAATACTATCATGGGCACAACTACGAACTCATTGTCAAAGTAGTAGGAGAAGTAGATCCTGAAACGGGTTATTTGATTGATTTGAAATATCTAAGCGATGTAATTAAAGAGCATGTTGAGAAAAAGCTCGATCACAAGAATCTCAATATCGAAGTACCAGAGTTTAAAGATCTCATTCCATCAGCGGAGCATATCGCTTTTGTGATACATGGCTGGCTCCGTGAGCAGCTCGACTCTAAGTACGATCTACAAGTACGACTCTATGAGACGCCGCGTAATTTTGTCGAGTATCCTGCTTAGAATTTTTAATAGAATGCGTTGCGCTGTTTTCGATGCGTTTTGCTATCGAGCTAAGTTGGCTGAGGGATAGGAGGTGTTGTCTGAACTCTGCATCATGAATCGAGATGAATGATGCAGAGAGAGTGCCGGATAGCCCGACCACGACTGAAGGAACTGAAGGAGTGGGCAGCCCCTATTTTTAATTATAAAACTGTAGGATTTACAAATTGCTTATAATTTTCTTATATGTTGTAATCCATTTCTGGCCAATAATATTATAACTGTATCTATCGACTACTGATTGGCGTGCATTTTGGCTCATTGTTTTGAGATCGGATTTGGTCATCAATTTGATGATACCATCGGCTAGCGCTTGGGTGTCAGCATAGGTAACGACTTGACCATTAAAACCATTGATGACCATTTCTGGAATTCCGCCTGTATTATATGCGAGTACTGGGACGCCGCATGCAAGTGCTTCCATAACGGTATTTGGTAGGTTGTCTTGAAGTGAAGGAATAATATATATGTCTGAAGATGCATACGCTTTTGATATTGCATCTGTGCCATTTAATCTACCGAGTAAATGAACGGGGACGTCTAATTGCTCAATTGCTTCTTGCTCGACCGATCCAAATACTACGAGTTCGACATTGGTAGGCCATTTATTTGTTTTTTTTAATTGTTTGACTGCTTTGGCTAAATAATGAAATCCTTTGCGACGATCATTGACACTCATCGCTGAAAATAAAATAAGCTGTTTATCTTGAGGAAGATTAAAATGCTGCCGACTTAATTGTTTGTCGTGTGTCGTAAATTGATCTGTCGGGATGGGATTGGGCATATCCATGATTTGACAATGTTGTCCTAATGAAGATGTGCGAGCCAGCTCAGCAAGCCATTGACTGCAGCCGACAAGAATTGGTTTCATTGTCGAATAAAGTGCATTTTTCTTTTTCCAAATGTTGTGGGTTAGATCATTTTGTTTTGGATTTTTTAATACAAAGCAATTGCCGCATTGTTGTTCGTAATTGACGCAATTTTCGCTATAATGACAACCTCCTGTAAACGGCCATTGGTCATGCATCGTCCAAAGAATTGGTTTATTTAATTCTGCTAATTTTTGGAGAGATTTAAATGAAAGAAATCCACGATTAATCCAATGTAAATGAATAATATCAGCTTCTTGAATAGCTGGATGTTTACTTATATCTTCTCCTGTACTTGCGGTGGACATGAGGAATCGATAGTATTTATCGCCTTCATGGAATGCGATAAATGGTATTCGCTCAACATAGAAATTCCATTTTTTTCTGTATTGAGAACTTGAGGTTTCTATTGCAATTTCGTTTTCGCCTTGCTTGTGCATGACAAGCATTTTGACTTGTACTCCAACCGATTGGAGTGCTTCTGCTTGACGCAGACAAGCAATCGCGGCCCCTCCATTGGTATCAAATGTGTTGACGAGTACGATTTTCATAATTGCGCGAGTCGTTTGCGAATGTACGCATCGACGGGCTTCAACTTTGCATCCCAAGTAAGATGCTTTTGTGCATAAGCTCTCATATCAAGAGGAATATCACTTGATACAGTCTTTATACTTTGATAAAATGAATGTAACATGGTAGGAGTTATTTCCGAATCATCGTTTAAATATTGTTGAGCAAATGGGAATGATTCTGGGAAATCTGGGTCGTCGTAAGCAAAAATAAATGGAATGCCACGTGCGCAATATTCTCTTAATTTAAGTGGAGATCCGTAGTCCAAACTAAGCCTGAACATTGCAAGACTTCCTACTGCAATATGTGCTTTTTGAAAGAGTTTTGACAATGCATCGCCATCAGTAAATCCATAGAATCGGATGTGTTCCTTGACTTTATTCGTTTCGGCTAGTTCTATAAGTTTAGCATGTTCGCTCCCATATCCTACTATATGAAAAACGGTATTAGCAGCATGTTGATCATCTTTGAAGCCTTTGATAATACGATCATATCCATGCCATGGGGATAAATTGGCAACTGCTAATACATGGAGCTTTCCTTTGAATTCAGGGGCTGTATTTATTCGTTTGATTTTATGTACATCAACACCATTGCAGAGTGGTACTGCTGGTAGTCCAAACAATTCTGTATGTTTTGAATAAGTCGTCAAAAAGCTGCCGATTTTTTTCAAACTCGATCGAGAGAGATCGTCAATGACCAACTTGAACTTAAACGAAAAGGCGTCCGAGCTATCCTTATAAGGGTATGTCGGTATTTCAAAAACGATCTGCAGCTTTGGATGAAAACGCTTCCATCGTTTGAGCATGAAATTGTATAAAGGAGTAGCCATATGATGACGAATGTAGACGACATCATATTTTGCTATTGGCAGTGCTGTAGCCAATGTCTTTAAAAACATGACTTGACGCTTGAGTCCTACCGTTGGATACCAACCTTTGAATGGCATAAGTCGGCTTGAACGAGAAGACTCTACAACGACACCACCATTGTAAGTAAATAGAGTATCAACTTGATAGCCTAATTTCCGAAATGCAATTGCTTGGGCACGTATTTTTTTGACAACCCCAGAAAGTCTTGGATCATCACGATTTAATTTTGAAAATAAAAGGATGCGTGGTGCAGCCATTTGTTTTTTCTACTAAAAACTTGGACAAACAACTCGTCCGCTATCACCATAACTACCAATATAAGACAATGAAATCTCGAAAGCACCAACGCCTTGAGTTGCTTGGCTTAGTGTGCTTAAATTAAGGTCATAACTTGCTCCAACTCGAAAACTATTAAATTCGAATCCAGCAAGTAGCACTGCTGCATCAAGGGCAATACTAGACTCAACATCGCCTACTGGTCTTAACCAACCACCAATATAAACTGCTCGATCACCAAAACCATCTAGTAACAATTTGAGATTTGTACCGACATTCATTTCGAGATTTGAGCCTTGCATGTAAACAAGCATTCGAGGCATCATATCCATACGTGAGCTAATTGGAAATGATGCCCCAACAAGTCCAGAATACCGCATGTATAATTTATTTTCAGGAGCTGAACCGCCCTCATAAAAACTTACATTAGGCTGTGTAAGGTGATGTACTGATCCGCCTACTTGGAATGAAACACGATCTTTAGGAGAGTTTATCCAGTAAATTCCAGCTGATGATTCTTCAACGGTAAAATTATTTCTGGGGAGCTGTTCGCCTGTAGGATTTGTGTATCCAGTGGTACCATTGAATTGGTCATTAAACGTCAATGATTCATAATTGATACTCCGTTGCATTACACCAATTTGAAATCCGGCTGATAAATATTGTGTGTTATTTCGATTTAGTGATTTGTGGAATGCACCGCTGATCCCAATTGTATTAGTTGTAATTGCTGATTGTCCAACACGATCTGTAACAATCATTACACCTGCTCCGATTAAGTCTTCTTGTATTCGTCGTTTTCCGATTCCGAAGTTCATGTCAAATGAAGCTGAAATTGTGCTAAACGGATTTTCGAGTATGGAAAACCATTGGTTACGGTAAATCGCAGTAGCTCGATAACGACCGTCAAAATTACCTGTTAAAGCAGGATTTAACGTTAATGGAGCTGCATAGAATTGAGAGAAGTGCTTGTCTTGAGCGGCAGTTTCTATTGAAAAATTTAATAGAAAAAAAGCACACAGAAGAAATGGGATGAGATATTTCATATCGTATCGTTCGAGAACGGATTCTTAAATTCAGGAATAAATAATTTATCTAACGAGTGTTATTTCACCACGTTTTTGATCTTTTTTGAGATTCAGATATTCAACTTCGACTTGATAGACAAAAACACCAGGATTAAGTTCTTTACCACGGTATGTTCCATTCCATCCAAAAGTTGGATCATTGGCAGGAATGTCTTCTGCAAAGAATACACGCTCACCCCAACGGTCGTAGATACTGAAAGAGATAATTCGTTTGACATTTAATCCATTGACAAAAATGGCGTCATTTAGATTATCGCCGTTAGGAGTAAACCCTGATGGTACAAAAAATCCAACTTCTGAATCTTCAACATTCACGGTTACTTGATCTTCTGCAGTACATCCAACACTGTCCATCACTTCAACTGTATATGTTGTAGTTTCGAAAGGTAAAACAGTTAACGAATCGCATTCTAAACAACTTAGGCCGCTAGCAGGAGACCATTCAATTTGTAAAAGAGAATCACTCGGGAATGCGAATAAGGTTGCTGTATCTCCTAGACTTACTGTTATATCTGGAGAAGCGATTACAGTTGGACCTGAGCTTGGTTCAATTGTGAATGGTACATTAAACTGACAAGAAGCATCATCATAAACCTGGACATTATAATTTCCAGGTGATAAGTTCTCTATCGTTTCACCAACGCCTAAAAATGTAGATCCTGCTTGCCAAATAATTGTTGTCGGTTCGACACCATCGACAAGCACTAGACTTGCGCTTCCATTATTAAGACCACATGTAGTTGGAAATACTGTTGGAAATACTGTGGTAAGCTGCGGACCGGCCAGGATTGTTGCAGTATCAGTTGTAGCACAAGAACCGTCTAAATTGCTAATTGTAAACTCATAAGTACCAGGGGCTAGTCCGACGATCAATGTTGTACTGTCAGGTCGTGTAGTACTCTGCCAATCATTAAATGGAGCACCTATAATTTGCGCAGTCACTAGATAGATACTATCACTTCCTGTGAAATTGACAATTGCAGTGCCTATATCTTGGCCACATCCTGCTAGGGTAACATCTATCGAAGTAATGACAGCATTTGGTTGTTCGTCAATATCAAGGATGTATGAGAATGCACAAGTCGTATCAGCATTGTAAATATTCACAGTGAAAGAGCCGAACCACAAACTATCTACAGTTTGACTTGTAGAGAGCGTATCAGTTGGGCTTCCAAGTGGAGTCCATACATAAACGTATGGCCCTGTGCCACCAATGACATCCACACTGGCAGTACCGGTACTGTCACCACATGCTGTTGCAGTAGTCGTAGAGCCAGTGACAACTGGCCCTCCATCAATAGGGATCAATATCGTTTCAGTTATTGCACAAGTTCCATTTTGATTTGTTACTTCAACCAAATATGTTCCACCAGGAAGGGTAGCAACAGAATCAGTTGATACAACAACTGATGGATCTAACACATCATACCAAGCATAATTATAAGGATATGTTCCTCCCAAAATTTCAATTGCAGCAGTACCATCATTATTTCCGCAGGTTGCAGAAGTAACTGTTGTATCACCTAAAGTTGGTCCATCTTGATTGCGGACAATCATCGTAGCTTCTTGAGGACAAGTACCATCGGCACTCGTAACTGTAACATTATACGTACCAGCAGCTAATCCAGTTGCGACAGAATCAGTTGATATAATAGTATTAAAGCTATCAACATTTATCCACTGGTAATTATATGGCCAAATTCCTTCAGTAACTGAAACTGTTGCTGTTCCATTAGAACTATTACAATCTTCATCTACAACGATAGGTGTACTTAGTACTGGATCAGGTTGGAAGAAAATCGTGACTTGTGATGTATCTGTACACAGTCCAGTCGAATCAATAATGACGAGTTGGTAATCACCAGCATAAAGACCAGTCGCGACTGTATCGGTTGAGAAAAATTGAATTGGGTTTCCTAAAGTATCAAGGACATTCCACTCATATTGATAGGGCTGATTTCCACCTGATATAAAAGGTACTGCAATACCACTATTTGGGTCACATTCATATTCGTTTGCAATTGCGAATGTATCAATATTTGGACGCGACTCAGGTATTTCAATTGTTTCGAATACTGGGCAAGTGCCATCTGAATTCGAAATACCAACTATGTATTCTCCTGCGGATAAACCAGTTACAGCAGAATCTGTAGATACGATTATACTAGGATCATCAATAGATGCCCAGGAGAATAGATACATTGTATCGTTGCCAATAACAATTGGTGCAGCACCTCCATTGCTCAATCCGCAGGTAGCAGTATCAAGAACAACTGAAGTAACAGTTGGACCACCACTTGTAGTTTGAACTAAAATAGTAGTGTCGACTGCACATGTGCCATCATTATTCGTTATTGTCACACCATAAAACCCTGGCAATAAGTTGTTAATATTTTGCGTATTTCCAACTACAGTGCCAGTAGTTAGGTTTTCCCAATTATATAAAACTGGTATTGTTCCTCCTGAAATAGTTACTCGTACATTTCCTGTGGTATCACCACAGGAACTACCATTGGAGTCTACACTTGTAATGTCAATAGCTGGTGAAGCCTCATTTACAAACGCATTGGAAGTAACAGCGCAACTTCCATCAGAATTTGATACTGTCAAATTATATGTTCCAACGCTGAGGTCTGTTATGGATGAGGTATTTCCTATCGAAATACCAGGTATGAGTGCTGACTCCCAGTTGTAGATGTACGGACTTAATCCTCCACTTACTATTGCATTTAATGTACCATTATCATCACCACAAGTCGTACCGACTACTGTAATTTGATCAATGCTCGGACCTCCTGGATCGACAACTGTTTCTGTAGCAGTTTCTTGGCAGCCATTGTTGTCACTCACTGTTACAGAGTATGTCCCTGGTGACAAAGAAGGAACAATTGAATTTGTCGATATAATCGTTCCAGGATTTGCTACACTTTCCCAGGCATAAGTAAAGGGAGCAGATCCGCCAGTAGGCGAAACAGCAACTTGGCCATCAGCCACACCACAAGTAGCATTCAGAGATGAAGTTGTTAAACCAAGCAAGCCCGGTATACAACATTGTGCTACACCATCACCTGAAACTTCGATATTAAAATCACATTGCGCAGCTGGTCCCGGCACATCATCTCCATCAACGTGGACATAGACTGTGGTATTTGGGGGGAAAGAATTTGAAAAAATAAAATTTGTACTTGAGCGAGATTGACAACTTAAGAATGTCAAACCAGATCCACTACATGGATTTGCAGCAACAATGAATGTTGCTTGAATTTCATCATCCGAGCCTGTGAGACATGATATATTGGTAAACTCTATGCCTACAAATCCACCATCATTGTCAGTAGTAAACTGATACCAAACACTATTATTGACATCGTAACACGCGCCCCAAGTACCAAGAGCTGTACAATCAAGCTCAGGATCACCAGGGGTGCCACATTGAGTTGTTGCATTGGTAGTTGTTCCAGAAAAAATTGTTCCCGGACAAAGTTCTATTGCATTGGCACAATCATCATTTGGCGGAGCTTGTGCGAGCACTAAATTTGGCAGCATCGCTGCTCCAAAAACAAGTACAAGAAAAAGAATTCGGTGAGTAAATGAAAATTCCATTGATGGATATTGATGAATCAAATTTTAATCTGAACCATTTTCAGACGACATCACAACGCAAAAAGCAAACACCGTAGTACATTGTGTTCACTTCAATTTCATGAATGCATCTCACATACAACAATACGGAATCTGCATGCTGAGTGTGACGCCAGTCCGAAAGGCCCCCAAAGATACTGAGGAGCAGACGAATCAAATCATCTTTGGTGAATATGTGTTAGGACTAGACATATTCGAACAATGGGTCAAGATCACGACCCTACATGATGGCTATACTGGATGGGTCGATCAAGCAGCGTTTGATTGGAGTGCTGATAGACCAATACAGCACAAGCAAGTTATCAGTAGCCAACTCGCCAGAGTCAAAACACGTTTTTTTGATGCGCCAATCTTTTTAACGATCGGTTCATTTGTCCAATCAGCTCAATTGCAGCTCGGACAAGCTTCGGAGATTCATAAGAAGCCGCTTTCAGAAGTCATTCATTACGCTAGAAAATTACTCGGTACTCCATACCTCTGGGGCGGTCGATCAATTTTCGGGATTGATTGTAGTGGATTGACCCAAATCGCTTACCGCATGATCGGATATACTTTGCGACGAGATGCTTGGCAGCAAGCTCAACAATGCAAACACATTTCACTCAGTGAAGCTCAAGTCGGTGACCTTGTTTTTTTTACAACAAAAGATGATAACACTATCACGCATGTCGGCATTAAATCTGGAGCGAAAACAATTATTCACGCTCATAAATTTGTAAGAGAAGATGCCTTACATTCATCTGGCATTTTTAATAAAGAAAAAAGAACCATTACACATCGTTACCTTCATGCTGGCAGAATACAACCAGTCTAAATCTGAGCAAATTTCATGAAGCGAAAACCACTTATCATAGGCATCACTGGCGGCAGCGGAACAGGTAAAACTTCTTTCATCCGTTCATTGCTTGAGCGCTTTCAAGAGAATGAACTGTGTCTTATCTCGCAAGATGATTTTTATAAACCTCGCGAAGAACAAAAGCCAGATCTCAAAGGAATAAAAAATTACGATCGACCAAAATCAATCGATAAAGCAACATTCCGAAAAACAATTGAAACCGTCATGAAGGGCAAGATTGTCCGCCAAAAAGAATACACATTTAATAATTCAAAAGCAGTTGCCAAAGAAATTGAATTTAAACCTGCTCCAATTATTCTAGTCGAAGGACTCTATGTTTTTCATTATAAAAAAATAGCAGACCTTCTCGATATAAAAGTATTTTTAGAAGCACGTGATGATCTAAAAGTCATCCGTCGTATACGCCGTGATCGAGTCGAGCGCAACTATCCTCTCGAAGACGTCTTGTATCGCTACCAAAATCACGTCACACCAAGTTATCTGAGATATACATTGCCCTACAAAGGCGAAGCAGATATCGTCATTAATAATAATTATCACTACGAGCGCGGTCTTGATATCCTCGAAGGATTTATCAAACAACGATTACTTGATTATACAAGTAAATAATTTGGGGCATCCGCTGCTTCGTTACACTCAGCAACGTCGGGCTGCTCGCAGTACGGTAGCCTAGCTTTTTCTATTTGATCCACGCACTAAAGCACGTGGCAATACAAATAGAAAAATCCGCTTCGCTCGCTTACAGCTCACTCGCGCTGCTCCCATCCCTATGCCGAATAAAACACTGTGTGAAGTTTATTACTTCATTCTACATATTCATCCGAAGTTTATAAACTTCGGATAACGCGGGTCTAGTTTGCTAGAAAGTACTTTATAGAAATTATCATCAGCTACTGCATCAAACAAATTG
>JAHDHF010000246.1 GCA_020631455.1 Saprospiraceae bacterium | reverse complement strand
CAGCTCTACACACGCTCGGACAGCTCGATTTTGGAGAAAATAGAGCTCAAGAGATGGAGCGCAAAGCAGCTGCTTTACCTGCTGATATTCGCTGGCATTTTATCGGGCAGTTGCAGCGCAATAAAATCAAATACATCATCAATGCTGTATTTCTCATACACAGCATTGATCGAGAAAATGTCTTACTTGCTGTCAATACAGCTGCCGAAAAAGCAGGACGGATAGTAGATATTTTATTGCAATTTCATATCGCACAAGAGGAAACAAAAACTGGTTTCACGCTTGAAGAAGTTCTTGACCTGCACAAGAGGAATATATTTGCTCCACTCAATCATGTACGCATAACTGGCGTGATGGGAATGGCGACATTCACTGATGACAAAAATCAAGTACGAGCTGAATTCAAGCAGCTGAAATTGGTGTTCGACGAATTAAAATATTCTGTATTTCCATATGAGGAGTTTAAGGAAATCTCAATGGGCATGAGCGGCGATGCAGCTCTCGCTATAGAAGAAGGCTCGACGATGGTGCGTATCGGGAGTTCAATTTTTGGGCGCCGAGGATAATAGCAATTTATGACCACTGAAGATTATAAAATACTGCTTCCATCCTTGCCTATCGAGCCTGGTGTGTATCGCTTTATTGATGCCAATGATGTCATCATCTATGTCGGCAAAGCCAAGAATTTAAAAAATAGAATTGCGAGTTATTTCGGCAGCACTAAAGGAATGATGCGTAAGACGATCGTAATGGTCAAGATGGCTGCCCGCATCGAGTATACAATAGTCGAAACAGAAACTGACGCGCTCTTACTTGAAAACACACTCATCAAACGTCATCAACCGCGCTATAATGTGCAGCTCAAAGATGGCAAAACGTACCCGTATATATGTATTAAAAACGAGCGTTTCCCGAGAGTATTTATTACACGAAATGTCAAGAAAGATGGTAGCACATATTTTGGTCCATATATTTCAAAGCATCGCGCTTACACATTGATGAATCTCATTAATGAGATGTTTCAGCTGCGTACATGCAATCTCGGCTTATCGCAATCGAATATTGATAAAGGAAAATTTAAAGTCTGCCTTGAATATCACATCCACAACTGTGAAGGACCATGCGTAGGCGAAGAAACGGAAGAACACTACAATGAAAAAATAACGCAAATAAAAAATATGCTGAAAGGCAATTTCGGCCCTGTCAAAGCCTTCGTACACAAACAGATGGCTGACTACGTCGAGCGGCTCAAATATGAACATGCTCAAAAAATGAAAGAAAGTCTAACCGCTTTCGAAAATTATCAAGGCAAAAGCATGGTCGCTGCTCCAAGCATCGGCAATGTTGATGTCTTCAGTATTTTAAAAGACGAAAAACTCGCCTTCGTCAATTACCTCAAAATCATCAATGGCAATCTCATCAATACATTTACGCTCGAATTAAAAATTAACTTAGACCAAGACGAACAAGACATTCTTGAATTTGCCATTCTAGAATTGCGTGAACGGTTTCAATCAAGCAGCACAGAAATCATCACAAATCATGATTTAATTCTCCCGCTTGATGGCATAACAATTACTGTCCCGAAGATCGGAGATAAATTGAAACTGCTTGAACTCAGCAGAAAAAACGCCCGACATTTTCAACTTGAAGCGCATCGCCAAGCGATGAATAAAGAGAAACGTCTCACGCCGAGCGAACGGATTTTAACTCAATTAAAAATTGATTTAAATATGTCGCGGCTCCCTGTACACATCGAGTGCTTTGATAATAGTAATATCCAAGGCAGCCACCCTGTAGCGAGCATGGTCTGCTTCAAACAAGCGAAGCCGAGCAAAAAAGATTACCGCCATTATCATATTAAAACTGTCGAAGGGCCAGATGATTTTGCTTCGATGGAAGAGGTCGTCTACAGACGCTACTCGCGGCTACTCAATGAAAATCAATCTCTGCCTCAGCTCATCGTCATCGACGGCGGAAAAGGCCAGCTGAGCAGTGCGATGATTTCAATTGTTGCACTCGGACTTCAGGACACG
>JAHDHF010000074.1:3776-12870 GCA_020631455.1 Saprospiraceae bacterium | reverse complement strand
GCTGCTCCTATCCCTCAGCCATAGATCTTGATTCAACTTCGTGCTATTTGATAAAGAAGAAGCCTTTTCTCCAATTCAATTATTGCAATTACCTTGAGATCGTGGCAGCCAAAAAAATACCAAGCATAAATCCCAAGATCAAACCGCGTAAGATCGCACGGCTCTTAGCAGCAGAAGAGTATGTCTCGGGCATCTTAGCTGGGGATCGGGTGATGCTCGCTCGAGCCATTACACTCATCGAAAGCAATAACCAAAATCATGCATTGCTCGGCAGCCAAGTCGTTGATTTGTGTTGGCAGAATAGAGTCAAGAGTTATCGGGTCGGCATCACTGGCACACCTGGCGTAGGCAAAAGCACAACAATAGAACAGCTCGGATTGCGATTTATCGAGCAGGGTCATCGTGTAGCTGTATTGGCTATAGATCCGAGCAGTAGCGTTAATCAAGGCAGCATACTTGGCGATAAAACTCGGATGGAGCTGCTGAGTCGAGCAGATGAAGCATTCATACGCCCGACTCCAGCAGGCAAAACGCTCGGTGGCGTTGCGCGCTGTACATACGAGACAATTCTACTATGCGAAGCAGCTGGATATGATCGAATCATCATTGAGACTGTTGGTGTCGGGCAGAGCGAAGTCAGCGTCAAAGATTTGACTGACATTTTCGTTTTGCTCTTGCTGCCTGGCGGCGGCGATGAGCTGCAAGGTATTAAGCGTGGTGTCGTAGAGGCAGCTGATATAATCGCCATAAATAAAGCAGAAGACGATCGCCTCGCGATCGCCAAGCAATCGGCTCGACATTATCGAAATGCTTTGCATCTTTTTCCGCCTAAATCAAATCAATGGGTGAGCAAAGTCTTGACTTGCTCTGCGCTTCGAGGAGATGGACTAGAGGAATTGACGGATTTGCTCAAGCAATTTTCTGATCATATTGAAGATGCGTACAAAATGAGTACTCGTAAGAAACAAGCCTTGTATCGATATGAGCAAGCGATACGAGATATCATGCTCTTGCGATTTAGACGCAATGCTGAGGTGCAAATGCGCTTGGAGGAAAGTCGTGCGCAAGTAGAATCGGGCAGCCGCTCACCGTATGGAGCAGCCGAAGCAGTTTTGCAAGGTCTTTTTTCAGAAGATTTATTGGCTGAGGGATAGTAGGCAGTACGGAGTAGATGCGAAGCGTCAGCGAGCAGCCGAGCGAATAGCGAGCTGCCGAATAGCCCGACCTCGCGAAGCGAGGACAGCCCCAAATAGCAGCACATCTTTATGAATTGCAATTGGCGACGTATAGATGACAAGTTGCATGTCACGAATCATATCACTAGGCAGTATATTTGATGGATATGATGACTGTCTCCTTGACGACAGATTGAATGGTTGTGTAGACCATAGTATTCAATCCTGCGTTTCATAGACTATGAATCAACACATTATGCAGCACCGCTTTCTGACATTCGTTGTCGTTTTTCTTTGTTCTTCTTCGTTTTTATTTGCTCAAAAGTTTAGTAATGAGTTTTTAAGCATCGGCGTCGGTGCTCGTGCACAGGCGATGGGCGATGCTCAAGTAGCAAATGTCGGTGATGCGAGTGCTGGCTTTTGGAACCCTGCTGGACTTGTACATATCAAGGAATCGACTCAGGTGAGTTTCATGCACGCTGAGTGGTTTGGCGGAATAGGCAAGTATGATTATTTGTCTGCTGTAATGCCACTCGGTGATTCGAAGAATCGAGTTTTTGGACTTTCGATTATTCGTCTCGGCATTGATAATATACCAAATACGCTCTCGCTTTATGATACGGATGGAACGATTCGCTATGAAAATATCACGTCGTTTTCGGCAGCTGATTACGGCATTTTCATGCACTATGCTCAGACGCTCAATGACAAAATAAGTCTAGGAGGAAATGTCAAAATCGTACATCGGACAATTGGTCCATTTGCAAAGTCGTGGGGCTTTGGATTGGATGCTGGTCTGCAATATCGACCTGGCAAACACTGGCAGTTTGGCGTTTTGGCTCGAGATATTTCGACGACGTTTAATGCGTGGAGTTTTGATTTTACGCCTGATGAGCAGCAAGTCTTGACTACTACTGGGAACGTCATACCTGAAAGTAGTGTCGAAATCACAAAGCCACAATTGATACTTGGAGCTGCTTACACAACTGAGATTAAAAAGATTGGCTTTTTAGCAGAACTTAATTTGATCACGACGACTGATGGACAGCGTAATGTATTGCTGAGTGCTAATCCTGTAAGTATCGATGCTGCACTCGGAATTGAGCTTGATTATCTCGATATGATTTATTTGCGGAGTGGATTAAATGGTTTTCAAAAAGTGCAAGATCTTGTCGATGTAAATGCGACCTACTGGACTATGCAACCAAATGTTGGCCTTGGTCTTGACTTTGGACGTTTACTAAATCGAACTGGCAAGGCTCAGCCCCCGACCGTGCGACTCGATTATGCGTATAGCGATATCAGTCGAGTGAATGGCGAGCAATACAATCACGTGATTTCGTTGACAGTTGGCATTAATTGGCGATCAATGAATCAATCAACGACGCGGGGCGAATGAAGTATTTTTATTTGATTGTATTGCTGGTTTTATCATACAGCCTTCTTGCACAAGCACCGAAATTCAGTAATGAGTTTTTGAGTCTTGGTATAGGAGCTCGTGCTCATGGTATGGGAACGGTACACGCAGCATTGTCAAATGATCATACTTCTACGTATTGGAATCCAGCTGGTTTAACTCGAATTCAAAAGCCATTTCAGATTGGAGCAATGCATGCTGAGTGGTTTGCTGGAATTGGAAAACTCGATTATATCGGTTTTGGAATACGAACTGGTAAGAATGAAGAAACTGGATTAACTCGTTCGGCTTTAGGAATATCTACAATTCGGTTTGGAATAGATGATATCCCAAACACATTTGATCTTGTCGGAAGTGATGGAAGTATTAATTACGATAATATTCGACCTTTTTCAGCGGCTGACTATGCATTTGGTATTTCGTATGCCTATCAATTAATTCAACCGAAAAAGACAGTTGTTAAAGTCAGCCAGATACAGCAGCTTTCAATTGGATCAACTGTAAAGGTTATTCATCGGACAGTTGGACCATTTGCGAAAGCTTGGGGTTTTGGTCTTGACCTTGGTATGCAATATCAAGTCGGTCGGCTACAAGTCGGCGTCATGGCGCGTGATATTACAAGTACGTTTAATGCTTGGAATTACAGTTTTACTCCTGAGCAACAAGCCATTTTAGGAACAACTGGAAATGTCATACCTGAGAATAGTATTGAAATAACACTGCCAAAAATTAGTGCTGGGGCAGCCTACACAATTCCTTTGGGAAAGACAAAACGTATTTATCCGTTTACGTCGAAGGCATCTTTGACAGCATCAGTAGAAGTTGATATTACTTCTGATGGTGAACGAAATACAGTGCTTGCTTTTGATCCTGTTTCTATTGACCCAAAAGCTGGTTTAGAACTTGAGTTTTTGAATATTATTTTTCTGCGTGGAGGAATCAAGAATATTCAGTCAAGTATTGATGGTTTCGATCCAAATAAAACTGTGTGGACTTGGCAGCCAAATGCTGGAGTTGGATTAAAGTTTTGGCGATTGGCAGTTGATTATGCTTATACTGATGTTGGCAATTTTGCTCAGACTGATTATTCGCATATCGTCTCGCTTACTTTGAATTTTGATGAGCGCGATAAATCAGAAAAGCCAAAGGAAGATATTCTTGATGGTGATCCGAAAAAGCCTCCAGTGAATAACGAACCGTCTGATGGTAGACCTAAAATAATTCTCGAACAAATCGATTAAACTATGAAACGTATAGAATTACTTTTTGCAGTTGTATTGACATTGATGATGGCTTCATCAAAACTCCAAGCACAAATGTGGAATGGAGTTGACTCATTATATGGAAATGAGTGGATCGATTACTCGAAGGATTATGTAAAAATTCCAGTTGCTGAGGATCGATTATATCGTGTTACTGCTTCGCAATTGCAAATAGCTGGTCTTTCAGTTATTGGAGCTCAAGGAAGAGATCTTCAACTTTGGTATATGGGCCAAGAAGTACCTGTTTTTGTGTCAAATCAAGGGACAATTGTAGCTAGTGATTATATTGAATTTATTGGTCAGAAAAATAGAGGTGAAATAGACAAGCATTTATACAAAAACCCATCTGCTGAGCAGATGAATCCAGAGTACAGTTTATTTAATGATACGATTGGTTTTTTTGTTACTCTCGAAACAGCTTCGTCTACAAATCAATTTACTGCAACTACTAATGATTTGACGAGCCTGCCACCTGCAGAGCAGTTTTGTATGTACACTTACGAACGCATCTACTCAAATCAAATGTATTATGGGAAACCATTGTACAACGGTCAGCAGCAGTGGTCGCCATTGTACGGTATGCAAGAAGGTGCTTGTCGAGCATTTGTAAATACAAGTTCAATTAATTTGCCACTTGATGGAGTAGATGCCTCAGCTCCTACCTCAGGGCGTATTCAATTACGTTGTGGTACAAATACAGGTTTACATCAGGTTGAATTTAATGTAGCAAGTGCTAATTATGTCAATGATGCGTTTAGCGGAGAAGTTATGCGTGAGTATGATTTTAATGTACCTGCATCTTCCTTATCGTCTTCTACTCCAATAGAAATTAATGATATTGCTTCAACAGATGGAAAGATAGCGATCGCATCAATTAAAGCAACTTATCCAAGGTCATTTGATTTTAATGGTGAAGCGTACACCCAGTTTACATTGCCAGCTTCAAGCTCAAAAAAATATTTGGAGATCACCAATTTTAATTATGGTAGCCAAGCACCAGTAATATATGATCTAACCAACAATTTACGAATAGAAACTACACTTTCTGGCACGACTGCACGAGTAGCTTTGCCGCCATCTTCACTTGAGCGTACAATTGTACTCGCTTCAGTAGAAAATACAGAGGTCCGCCAACCTCTTCCTGTAAGTGTTAATTTTATTGATGTTACTTCTCTTAATTCTGATTACGTTATTATTTCTCATCCATATTTAATGAATGACGGAGCAGGTAATAATTGGGTTCAAGAATATTCTGATTATCGGGCATCTTTAGCAGGCGGAGGTTACAATACTGTTATTTTTAATATTCAGGATGTATACGATCAATTTGCCTATGGAGTCAATCGACATTCAATTTCAATACGTAATTTTATTCATTTTGCTGATGTTAATTGGACTGATTCACGTTATGTTTTCTTAATCGGAAAATCTCGGATGTATCCTTTTATCCGTTCGAGTACACAATTGACGAATGCAGGCAATACTCACCTTGTTCCTTCATTTGGATTTCCGGGATCAGATAATTTATTAGCCGCGCACGAATCAGATTGGACGCCACGTTTGTCAATTGGTAGATTGGCTGCTCGCGAGCCAGACCAAGTACGACTTTATCTAGATAAAGTGATCGCTCATGATCTTAATCAAAATCTACCACAAACAATAGAAGACAAAGCTTGGATGAAGCGTGTTATTCATCTTGGGGGTGGAGATGCTGGCATACAAACCTCCATACAGAATGCACTCAACAATTATAAACCAATTATTGAGTCTCCAAAATATAGTGGAATCGTTAAGTCATTCTTCAAAACTCAAGCAACACCAATTCAACAGGGCGCTTCTGATGAATTAAATGAATTAATTAATACTGGAGTTTCTCAGATTACCTTCTTTGGACACAGTTCAGTCAATAGTTTTGATTTTAGCTTAGATCAAGTTGAAAATTATTCAAATCAAGATCGCTATCCAGTCATTGTGTCTCTCGGCTGCTTTACAGGTCAGCTCCATAGAAATGCGCCAGGTATTGCAGAGAATTTCGTTTTAATTGAAAATAAGGGAGCACTAGCATTTATTGCATCAAGTGATTTGTCAACAATTCCGGCTCTCAATAATTTCGCTGATAATTATTACGAAAATATTTCTTTCGATAATTATGGAGCTGGTCTAGGTGATATAATCCGAACGAGTATTGACGAAATGTCAAATCCGAATTCACTTTCGAATCAAACTGTTGCTCATTTAATGACTCTTCATGGAGATCCTGCTTTGAAGTTAAACACACATGCTGCTCCAGATTATATAGTAAACGAGCCAGAGTTAAGTGTTTCTCCAAATCAAATCACAACATCAATTGATAGTTTTGATATCCAAGTCGTTATTAATAATATTGGATATGGTGTCAATACTCCATTTACTGTTCAGATCGAACGCGAGTATCCTGATGGAAATCAACAATTGGTCATTGATCAAGCTGTCACTGTTACTACTTATCAGCAAACATTTTCATTCAGAATTCCAACAGGAAGCAATGCGTTTGGATTAAATCGCTTTAATATATCAATAGATACAAATAATGACATCGCTGAAGGGCCGCTTCCAGTAGGCGAAACAAATAATGATGCAACATTTTCTATCTATATTTTAGCAGATGACGTCTTGCAATCATATCCTTATGATTTTGCAATTGTGAATGCGCCACCAACTTTATATGCAAATTCTGCAAGTGCTCTGGCAAGTGCCAATACGTATTTCTTTGAAATTGATACAACAGAATTGTTTAATAGTGCAATTAAGCAAACAACTTCTATCAATCAAACAGGCGGTATATTAAGCTGGGCGCCGAGTATGTCATGGACTGATAGTGTTGTTTATTATTGGAGGGTAAGAGTTGATGATCCTACTCAGCCAGTCAACTGGAAAACTCGCTCATTTATTTATCTCGATGGAAGCTACCCAGGTTGGAATCAATCGCATTATTATCAATACCAGTATGATCGATTTAATAATATGGAGCTGCCAGCTTCGACATGGGATTGGCAATACATTAATACTGTTCAAGACTTTTTTGTCAAGACAGAAATAAATCCAGACGATTATAAAGACATTGGTTATTTCCGAAATGGAATAACAGAATATGTCTGGCGATATTGTATTTCAGGTGGTGTGATTGTTTCTGTCCTAGAGCCAAATGATCTCGAAGCAGCTGAATGCCCTAGCGGAGGACAATACGGAAGTATTAATTGTCGCCCAAATTCAAGGCCTGGATATTCATTCCCAACAGCAACAAGTGCACAGCGCGAGAATTTAATAAATTTCTTAAATGATAGTATTCCAAATAATCATTACGTAATTTTAATTTCAGTCAATGATTACGAAGCGAATAATTGGGCTCAAGATTCCTTGACACATCCTGCTGGTTTAAATTTATTTCAAGTACTTGAATCCAAAGGTGCTAATTTTATACGAAGTACAGAGAGCAACCTTGTTCCTTGGGCATTCTTTTATCAAAATAATAATCCAGGATTCGGTACTCAGCAAGTCGTGGGCACATCATCGACTGACAAAATCAGTCAATCATTTTTAATACCAGGAAGTTGGTACGAAGGGTATGTGACAAGTACAGATGTAGGGCCAGCCTCAGAGTGGAATAGCTTCCATTGGCGCACGAGTTCGCTTGATGGATTAGCGACTGATACAGTCACGGTTGATATTTATGGATTAGATAATGATGGCAATAATCCAACATTGTTATTCGGAAATGTCACGGCCAATGATTTAATTATTAATAGTATTGATGCAGCACAATATCCATATTTGAGATTAATTTGGAATAGTCGTGATCAAACACATGAGTCAACTCTTCAACTTGATTATTGGAGAGTTTTGTATGACGAATTACCAGAAGCATCGCTTTCGCCAAATATTGCCTACTCATTTAATAGTGATACCTTGCAGCAAGGTCAGCAATTATCACTTAATGTTGCAATCGAAAATATCAGTCAAACCGATATGGATTCGATGTTGGTTAAATACGTTGTCTTTAATGAAACAGCAGCTGTCGATACAATTACACAACGCTATGCGCCACTTCCAGTAGGAAGTACAATAAATGCATCCGTTCAATTTGACACGAGAGATTTTGAAGGTGTTAATCAATTGCTCGTCGAAGCAAATCCAGACGACGATCAGCTAGAGCAATATCATTTTAATAATATCGCTTTGCAGCGATTTTTTATAGATAAAGATCGGATTAATCCATTGCTTGATGTCACATTTGATGGGCAGCATATTCTGGATGGCGATATCGTTGCCTCACGTCCACTTATACAAGTTGCTTTACTTGACGAAAATCAATTCCTTCGTTTAGACGATACAAGTAGCTTTGAATTATTTATTTATCATCCAGGGAATACAACTCCAATTAAATATTATTTTGATAGCCCTGATGTTACATTTTATCCAGCGGGAGCGAGTGGACAAAACCGAGCTACGATCGAATTACAACCTGATTTATTTGTAGATGGTCTTTATCAACTTGTTATTCAAGCAGAAGATATTACTGGCAATCAATCAGGCGCGATAGATTATAAAGTTGGATTTAGAGTCGATGGCGATCCGAGTATTTCCAATGTCTTTAATTATCCAAATCCATTTAGCACGAGTACACAATTTGTATTTACGCTCACTGGTCAAGACGTGCCGGATAATATGGTGATTCAGATCTATACTGTGAGTGGCCGCATTGTCAGAGAAATTACAATGGCAGAACTTGGTCCACTACGTATCGGAAATAATCGCACCGATTTTAAATGGGATGGCACAGATCAATTTGGTGATCCACTTGCCAATGGCGTTTATCTCTACCGTGTTATTGCGCGCATCAATGGTCAGAGCTATGATAAATTTGAGACCAACACCGATGATTATTTCAAAAACGGATTTGGTAAAATGGTCATCTTACGATAATTATTAAATTATTTTTATGGGCCATCAGCTTTCTATTTTTTACTAGAATGATGAGAAAGTCTTTCCCTTTTAAGGGAAAGATTTAGATAGGGTTTAAAAATAGAAAGCTGTCGCTATGCTCCGTGGCTCGCTGATCGCTCGGCCGCTCACATTGTTCGCGTCTAGCCTAGCGGCTACCACTTCGCAGCGCTTGTCCGAGGAGTATGTATTTATGATTTTGTTATCGCGGAAAATGCAAAGCATATATCCGCAATGATAAGGTTTCGGCTGAGGGATAG
>JAHDHF010000074.1:0-3676 GCA_020631455.1 Saprospiraceae bacterium | reverse complement strand
GCAGCGAGCGGACGCCGAATGCAATGAGGCGGCTAGGCTACCGTACTGCGTCCCCCGACTACTCAGGGTTGTAGCCCGACCCTGAAAAAAAATGCCTTGATTTTTAATAGAAAAATCTAGGCACTTTTTATGAAGGGGCAGCCCCAATAATAAAAATTGTTCTATCGTTTGAAGGTGACCGTTTTGATGCCTTGGGAGAGTGGGTAAAACATGCCGCCATTTTTGAGGTACACTTGAAACGTAAATGCTTTACCGTTTTTCTTCTGATAAGCAGGAAAGTCGATTTGCTGCATACTGCCGTTGTATGTAAACTCGACACCTTGGGCATCGTAGCTGCTGCCAGACTCGCGCGGAGAGATGAGTTTGCCATCTGCGTCAGTGAGCCGCACCTCAAAGGTGTTGCCCGCGAGGAGTGATGTCTGCTCACCGGCATCAAGTGAGAGATAGAGCTGCGATGTGACCCATTTTTTTGTTCGGCTCGTCGTTTTGCCTTTTGAGTTGAGTGTTTTGACATCGCGGAAATTGACTTTGATCGTATTGATCAGATCAAGGATTTGATCCTTGACGATGAGCGCATTTTTGAGATCTTCCTTGAAGACGACTTCTTCGATCAAGGCAAGGTTTTGAGTTTTGAGACTATCAGTGGTGATCGTCATATTGGTGATGCGCTTGTCGAGGTCGAAGCGTTCGTTTTCGAGAGCTTCGAGTCGAGCCATCTCGGAGGCTTTGCGGCCTTTGGCGTCTTGGAGCTTTCGCTTGAGATCATAGATTTCGCTGACGAGATTGTTGCTTCGTTGGCGCATCTCGTTGATTGTTTCTTGATTGGAAGCGATGGTGCGCGTGGCGTCACGAAGCGCATTTTGCAGCTTGACGATTTGTTTGCTGAGGATGCTGATGCTATCGCGTAGCTCACCATTCTTGATTAAGAGTGTCGAGTTTGAGTTTTGAAGACGTCCGACTTCGAGCTCAAAATTATCTGCTCGCTCGGTTTGCGTTTTGAGTTCTTCTTGTGCTGCTTTGATTGTCGAATTCGATTTCCACCAGCCGCCGAAAAGCAATGCAAGCAAAAGAAGAATAAGAGCAATGAGAATGTATCGAGTTTTCATGGGCGATTTTCTAGCTGCAAGTTGCTACAAAAGATTGAAAAAGTATACTGCATAAATACTTGATCCATTAAACTCGTAGTAAGTTGAGATCAATATGTCCAATCGCCTTTTAAAATCATGTTGTAGTGCAGTTTTTGTGCTTGTTTGTATTGGTTTTGCATATTGGTTTTGCCTGCCAGATTATTCCACTTTTGTAGACTGGCCGAAGGGGACTCACACCTGGACGCAGTTTGATCATCTTGCCTTGATCGAACGATTTATGGAGCCAGGAGCTTCGTTTTGGCAGCCGCGCACATATTTGTTAGAGTCAGAAGATGGTATCATTGGCGTCGATGCGCCGATCCATCAATGGCTGATTGCGCTCAAGGCAAAGTTCATGAATTATGAGCCCGTACGCATGGCTCAGCTCTACGGGCTTGTTTTATTCTTCATGTCTGTAGCAGCTCTAATAATGAGCTTGACTTATACGAGTCGCATTTCTTTCTTTGGAGTATTTGGTGGCTTTGCGTACGCGACTTTGCCGCTGGCGCATTATTATTCGTCAGGTATTTTGCCGAGTACTTGGGCGCTGAGTACGACCGTGATTGGATTGTCTACTGCTTGGATTGGGTTTCAAGAGCGCAAGAATTGGGCTTTGATACTAGCTTTTTTATTATTTGGATTGAGCGCGTTGACGCGCACGACTCATGTGCTGCCTTTACTTGCATTGACGCTCGTAGTTTTAGGAGATTTTATTATTCATCAGCGGCGAGTGTGGTCGGTGATTCTTTCAAGTGCGCTTGCTTGGGTGGCTTTTGTTGGATGGCAATTGTACAAGCAGCATTTGACGAATACTTACGGCACTTTTTTCTTGAATGAATTGATGCCGCCAAGCAGCTTTCAAGAAGGATTTTCTTTAGTGAAATTAATTGTTGTCAAATGGTGTCGAGAAATAGTCAATGTATTTTTGGTTTTAATTGCTGATCCTTTTTTATTGGTTTTATTTAATAAAAAAAATGCTCAAGGAATATCAAGTCAGTTTAAATTTTTTCTAGCACTTCTGTCACTTTTTATTCTTGTATTTTTTATTGTGATGATGCGGCAATTTGTAGCGCATGAATATTATTTTCTAGATACGCTTTACCCTGTTTTAATCGGATTTATTTTAATTGTTCTTTCTAGTCTTGGGCAGGGTCAATTTATGCAATGGATGAAAAAATCAACAGTTATTTTTTATTTAATGATTGGACTTTCGTTTGTTGCTTTTTTTGGACAAGTTTTTTACTCTAATTCGCTGTTTGCAGCCAAGCATACGAATTACGATCAAGTCAATCGCACATCAGAAGTCCGACAAGCATTTGTGGGAGCAGACAAATGGCTTGATGAAGCAGGCCTGTCACGAGATGCGACGATCTTTGTGCCTGATGCAGCTTCGCATAATTTGCCACTTGTGTTGAGTAAGCGAAGAGGCTACACGACGCGCCGCACGAATGCCAAGACGATACAAGAAGGCCTCGAAAATCAGCCTGATTATTTAATAGGTCACGATGATTATTTTTTGAGTGAAGTCGTCACGATGTATCCAGAGCTGCGCTCGATGCTCAAGCCCATCGCTCAATCTGGTCAGCTAACACTCTACGAAATCAAGCAGCAAAATCGCGAATTGTCAGCAGCGCAACTTCTTGGTCAAAAGCTGTCAATGAAATTCCCGATACAGACACAAAACAGCTCAAGTGAATGGGAGTTTTATGACATCCTCAAGGACAACGAGCACAGGCCAGGCCGATATTATTTGCAAGGGCGTGTGACGACGCTACAGCCCAATACACAGTTTCAGTTCGTGGGAAGCCTTGACATCGAGCGCAAACCACATCACTACATTAGCAAGCCAATCACAATCACAAAATCAGGCAGCGTGCAGTGGTTTGCAGCGATGATCGATGTGCCCAAAAGCAACCGCGAAGACCTCAAACTCAATCTCTACCTCTACAATCCGGCGCGACATACGATCCAGATCGATGGCTTGCAGCTCAACGTCCAGATGCGACAAGACTAGCCCTCGCCAGCGATGGGCAGCAGTGCCGCGTAGCGGCAGACCGAGCGCAGCGAAGGGCCGAGCACACCCGCATGAGACTGGAGCACACGACTCTTATTGATGATGATTTGGGGCGTCCGCTTCCTTGCAGTCAGCGGCGGGCTGATTCAGGGTTTCGCTATTCGCTCATCACTCCGCTGTCCTCCTGAGTAGTCGGGACGCGTCGTGAGCGCTAACGCGCCCCTTACCATCCCTACGCCATCTCAGGAGTGTGCTACAGGCTGTCTGCGGCGTTGTGTGCGAGCTGCGAGACAGCGCGTAGGCGACATTATCATGTCATTCATTATAATGTTTTGACATTCAATGCTCAAGCATTGTGAATGAAGTGTTATATTTGGTGATCTTAAAACACAATTTGCTATACAAGCAATTCAACCTTTCTTTCTTAAAAACACGTTTATGACACGTTTTTTCTACTCATTTCTTTTCGTCTGTATGATCGGTCTGACGCAGTCAGCGTCAGCACAGATCGCTGACGGTACAGTCATGCCTGACT
>JAHDHF010000245.1 GCA_020631455.1 Saprospiraceae bacterium | reverse complement strand
ACTCAGATTTGTAATAGTTGTTGCACTCGTACAATTATCATTGGCAGGTTGCGCATAAATAGTATTTGGCAACAGCATGATACTACACACGACAGCTAATAAAACAATAGACTGTCGCAAGCGATCGCCGCTCGATTTTGTAAAAATCTCCATAGGAAATTATCTTGTAAGGGTAAGTTGAAGGTTGTTTGGGTATGGTTTAATCACGTTAAATTAATACATTTCTTTTGCATTGTTAAACTTTTATGAAAAAACAGAATTATCACAAAGTTTATGCAACCATTAGAGAAATTATATTAGGCATCAGCGCCAATACTGGCGCTGCGGGCTGTCCGCAGTACGGTAGCCTAGCTTTTGTGAGAAGACCCCAGACTAAAGTCTAGGGCAACTTTCTCACAAAATCCACTCGCAAGCGAGTGCTGCTCCCATCCCTATGCCAAGCAGACTGGACAAGCGCTGCGAAGTGGTGCGCAGCAGACGCGAAGTGAAACGAGCGGCCGAGCGAATAGCGAGCCACGAAGCATAGCGACCGCCTCATGTCGCTTTGCTTCATGAGGCGGGTGGCCCCCATTATTATCTCTTTCTCGATATTTGCATCAAACTCAAATCATCATGAATACAATTCAGTTTAAGACATCAATCAACTGT
Source organism: Saprospiraceae bacterium (assembly GCA_020631455.1). Taxonomy (GTDB): domain Bacteria; phylum Bacteroidota; class Bacteroidia; order Chitinophagales; family Saprospiraceae; genus JAHDHF01. The sequence continues at coordinate 1,391 of JAHDHF010000245.1, read as the reverse complement.
GGCAGCTGTGTCCGCATGATCACTCCAACCCTTGATGCAATCGAGCATATCAATTGGAGCGTCGACACGGCGCATCCGGACAAAGTATTAACTGTCAAAACCGATACAATCGAAGCGACTCAAATAATCAATGCTGTCTCATCTGCTGGATTTGAAATTGAGCAAATCTGAAACTTAACAGCGTGTACATTTGCAGCCTAAACTTGTGCTATGTCTCATTACGTCAATCCTTCGCTTACTGCAGTTGCTGCTGCGCTTGACTCAGGAAAAGTTGCTTGGCGGAGCCCGAGTAATCTTGCGCTGATTAAATACTGGGGCAAGCACGGAAGGCAATTACCGCGCAATGCATCTGTGAGTTTGACTTTGAGTGCGGCTCATACAAATTCGCACTTGAGTTTTGAGAAAAACGACAAGCAAAGCGGCATTGACTTCGAGCTTCGATACGATGGAATACGCAAGGAAGCCTGGGAGCCAAAGACGGTTAAATTTCTGAATTCAATTTCTGATGTCTACCCGTTTTTGAATGGATATACACTACAACTAGATACAATCAATTCGTTTCCGCATTCGGCTGGCATTGCATCTTCTGCGAGCGGCATGAGTGCGCTTGCACTTTGCTTGGTCGAGATGGAGCAATTGCTCTTCGGGACTGAGTATACTCAAGCAGAATTCCTACAAAAAGTCTCATATCTCTCGCGGCTTGGCTCTGGCTCTGCGTGTCGATCGATGTATCCGTACCTGGCAGCTTGGGGCGAAACTCTGCATCTAGATGGCAGCAGTGATTTGTTTGGTGTGCCAGTCGATGGTGTGCACGAGGTGTTCAAGACGATGCGCAATTATATCTTGATTGCTGGACGCGAAGAAAAATCGGTCAGCAGCACTGCAGGACATGCATTGATGGACTCGAATCTGTATGCTGATGTCCGATACAAAGAAGCTGACCTCAACTTTGGGAAGCTCATGCCCGCTCTCTATGAAGGCGATGTCAAAACAATGGGCGAAATCACTGAGCATGAAGCTCTCACGCTACACGCTTTGATGATGACCTCGCATCCGTCGTATATTTTGCTGCTGCCAAATACACTAATACTTCTTCAAAAAATCAGAGCATTTAGAGCAGATACTGGAGTGCCAGTTTATTTCAGCCTCGATGCTGGTCCAAATCCGCACGTCTTAGTGCCTGATGCATATGCAGATCAAGTGGAGAGTTTCATCGAGAGTGAGCTTTTGCAGCACTGTCATGAAGGCATGATGATCAAAGATCAAGTTGGGCTAGGCTCGACCAAGCTTGCTTAAAATCCTTGCAGCTTACATTTTCTTGTAAAACAAAAAATTCCCGTGCCGAAGCACGGGAACCAACCTAAAAACGCGGCATCCTCAGAATAACTGAG
>JAHDHF010000244.1 GCA_020631455.1 Saprospiraceae bacterium | reverse complement strand
AGCTCTACGTGACGGGCTGCTTGAGTGAGCGCTATCGCGATGATTTGCAGACAGAAATGCCAGAAGTCGATGCCTTTTTTGGGACGCTCGATATGCCTGATTTGCTTCGCAAATTTGATGTCGATTACAAGCATGAGCTTGTAGGGGAGCGTTCTGCCAGTACGCCAAAGCATTATGCTTATCTCAAAATCTCAGAAGGCTGCAATCGAACTTGTTCATTTTGTGCCATTCCGTTGATGCGCGGCAAGCATATTTCAAGAAGTATTGAGTCGCTTGTAGAAGAATCAAAAAATCTTGCAGCAAATGGAGTTAAGGAATTAATCTTGATAGCTCAGGAGCTGACGTATTACGGATTGGATTTATATAAGCGTCGAGCACTTGGTGAATTACTCGAAGCGCTTGCTGAAGTTGAAGGCATCGAGTGGATTCGATTGCATTATGCGTATCCAAGTAAATTTCCAGTTGATATTTTAGATGTCGTCGCTGCTCAATCGAAAGTGTGCAATTATATCGACATTCCATTGCAGCATGCAGCCGATAATGTCCTCAAAAGCATGAAGCGACAAGTCACGCGCCAAGAGCAAACAGATTTAATAAAAACAATTCGGGAGAAAGTGCCTGGAATAGCCATTCGAACGACGTTTTTAGTTGGTTTTCCGGGTGAGTCTGAACAAGACTTTCAAGATCTCTGCGATTTTGTGAGTGAGATGCGCCTTGATCGCGTCGGTGTTTTTCAATATTCGCATGAAGAGGGCACAAGCGGCTACGAACTAGATGATAATATCTCTCCAGAGATCAAAGCTGAACGTGCTGAAAAATTAATGGCGATTCAACAAGATATTTCACTCGAAAAAAATCAACGCTTTGTTGATCAAACGCTTAAAGTTTTAATTGACAGAAAAGAAAGTGGCTACTGGATCGGGCGTACTGAATTTGATTCGCCAGAAGTTGATAATGAAGTATTAATTGAAGCTAATGATGAATATGTCCGTCTAGGAGAATTCAGGCAAGTACATATTCATGAAGCACATGATTATGATTTGTTTGGGACGTTTGTGTAACGAGTAGTTTGTAGCGATTAAGCAATTGCCTTAGCTTGAATAAAGGCATAACTAAATACAGCATTTGGATCTTTTCGGAGTTCTTCTACCTTCTCCATGACTGAATTAAATTCTTCGTGGCTACCAACGCCTTGCTCCAATAAAACATCAAAATTGCTCGCGATTAGTCCATTCCAATAATTGAGAAGTGTGTCGCGATGCTCGGCTTGAGTGCGATCAAAAAACATATTTTTTGGCCACGTTTGTATTGAATCAAAACCTGCAGCTGCACACAAATTTGATAATTGAAAACCGATATTTGCATTGCCGCCAAGAGCTGCTTGTGTGTCGATGATTTGCTGCCATAATTTCATAGCAGATGGCGTGTGCGGCTCTAAGTGCAAATTATTATGAGCGACTTCAGTTAAATAAGCCGCTGCGCCTGGTTTTAATAAACGACGAGTTTCTTTTAAAATACTAACAGGGTCTGGCACATGCTCCAAAACCCAGCAGATATACGCTGCATCAAATTGGTCATCTGCTAGTTTTAAATCTGTTGCATCCGCATGAATTAATGTGATACGATCTGAATAATTCGGATTTGATAAAACATGTTGTTGAGCAGCTTCTATTTGTCGCTCATCATACTCAATACACGTTATCCGAATATTCGGATAGCGCTCCAAAATCAAAACTGTCTGCGCACAGACACCACTACCAACCTCTAGTAAATGATCGACATCAGATAAATCAATATTCTCGAAAATAAATTGATCTAAGACGCGCGCTTGATCTACGAGTCGCTCTTGTTCTTGTGACGAATATCCATGTATATAATTACGATCTGCCATATCCCAAAAGTGCAGAAAATTAATGAATTCAGAACTAGCATAATTTGGGGCTGCCCGCGCCTTCATTTCATTCAGTTGCGGTCGGGCTATTCGGTACTCTCTCCGAGTTCTCTACGTTCATTCGGAGTTCAGACAACACCTTCTATCCCTCAGCCAA
>JAHDHF010000243.1 GCA_020631455.1 Saprospiraceae bacterium | reverse complement strand
ATACACCCCACTCTCGCCAATATCGAAAACCAAGGCAAGTTATCCAGCGGCTCAGAGATCAGAAACGCCTTTTTGTTGTATCTGGCCATCAAGACCCCAACGCCGCGCCGTGCCTTGCTCAAGCCCTTGGAATTGGCGAAAAAGCTCAACGGATGGGATCAATCTATCCAGTATGGTATCCGTGATATTGAAATCACCAAGCTCGATGAAGAAAAGAGTGGCACAAGGGAAAAATTATGATCGAGATCACTAAAGACAATTATCAAGAGGCTTATGCGATCATAGCTGAAGAGCTGCCCAATTATCCCCTTTTAAAAAAGATGCAAAGGGGATTTAATAAAGTGAATGCTGCCTATATGCGGCGTGCTTTGGAAAAGATCAACGGCCAAAAAGAAGCCCCTCAGGAGCAAGCGCCACACGATCCAAAAGACGAGCAGCTCCGCAAATTGGAGCGCAAAAAATCGGGATTGTACACCGAGCGGGCGAAATGCTCCAATAAGTTCCACGATTGCCAAAGCGATGAGGAGCGCCTGCGCGTATCCAAGCAGCTCGAAGCCATCCAAGGCGAAATATCCAAGGTACAGCAGTCTATTGACTATTATCGCAAATTTGGGGAATTGCCCAAAGTGGTGAGCGCCACGGTGTACGATATACCAGAGGGGCGCGCTGAGTGTATTCTATTGCGGCAAAATATCCGAGTAAGAATATCACAATACAAGGGAAAGCTGCGGGATCTCGCCCGTACACCGGACGACTATCCAAAGCGAAAAGAAAAGATCGATAAAAACCAAGATAAATTAAATTACTTTGAAACATATCTGAAGCATGTCGAAGCTGCTATCTAAACGGGTGTATGATTATAACGATTGGAGGCGGGCGCAAAAAGGCGATCGAGTCCAGCGCATTTTTATCCATATGATGGATGAAGAGGGGCGCTTTCCATTGAGCGACAAAGATCATCGAGTTTATGAAGCCATAAAAAAATGCTTTTCGATCATGAGCGAGCATACCAGCATGGCCAAGGTGCATGCCTTGACCAAAACGGCGAGCGGCTTAAAATCAGATGCGGCGGTGTATCGGATCATCAACGAAACAAAACAAATCTTTGGCAATATCATCGAATCAAACAAGAAATTCGAACGCTTTGCGATGACTGAGCGGCTTTATGAGATTGCCCGCCGCGCCAAAGAATCCGGAGCGATCAAAGAAGAGATCGAAGCCCTTAAGCAGATCCGCTTGCTCAATGCCTTGCATGTCGAAGACGATAAGGGCGCAGACATGCCGACCGAAATCCCAAAGGCGATATTTACGGACGATCCTGCTTTCATCACAGCACCAGACGCCGAGGAAATCGAAATCGATGAAAGCTAAAAAAGTTTATTTCAATAAGAAGCAAGTCCAGTTTATGCGCGGCGACCAAGAAACCAAGGTGTTTTTGGGTGGCCGTGGCTCTGGTAAATCCACCGTTATCGCTGGCAAGATGCGCCTATACATGGGCGAAATGCCACGGGCTAAAGGCTTTCTATCTTCTACCACTTACAATCAGATTTTAACCAAGACCTTGCCCTCTATCTCGAGCAAGTTTGAAGATATGGGGCTTGTGGATGGGGTGCATTATGTGATCGGACAACGGCCGCCAAAGCATTTTATTAATCCTTATAGTAAGATAAGCAAGTACGAGTATGTAATGAGCTTTTGCAATGGCTTCGCCGTCGAGTTCCTGAGCATGGACAGACCAGACCAAGCAAGGGGCGGCTCTTATGATTTCGGCTTTATCGACGAGGCGGCACTGGTCAAAAAAGAACATATCAACAAGGTACTATTGCCATCTATCCGGGGCAATATACACCGCATTCGATCCAAGTATCACCAGCAGTTAAGCCTTTACAGTTCATTACCATGGTTGCCCAGTGGCTACTATTTGTATGACTACGAAGAGCGCGCCAATACGGATCCTAGCAAGTACATGTATCTCGAAGCCTCGGCAATGGATAACATCGACATACTTGGACAGGCCGGGCTTGACCGTATGAAACAAGAGCTTTCCTATTTAGAGTATC